>NZ_JTEV01000026.1 GCF_000786105.1 Bdellovibrio sp. ArHS | reverse complement strand
ATATACGTTTGAAAAGAGGGTTCCTTGGGAACCCTCTTTTTTTAATTACAAATCCTGGACAAATTTTTCGAGCATTTTATTAAACTTCGGGGCCTTTTCATAGTGCGCGGCGTGGCCGGCATCTTTAATCACATGAATTTTGTTTTTCCAGAGTGTGGGTAAAAGTCCATTCGTTTTTAAAGCTTCAAGATAATTCAGATTAACAAAGGCGTCCTCTTCACCATGCAGCACCGCGATTTTTATATCATCGGCATTTGTTGTTGGCGAACCCGCTAAATTTTGCAGAACTTGAAGTTCATCCGGGAACGGCACGGGGCCTGGCGGGGTGAAACCTAAAACACTCGCGCCCAGGGACGCACGGGCTCTTTGATCAGTGCGGATCATACCATCTTCATAAAAAATCCCTGGAATCTGTCCGCTAAGACGAGTTCCTTCATTGAAGAAGGCACGAATGTAGGCGACCCCGATATTGGGAGCCTGATTGATAGGGGCAGGGGCATATGCCGGCACTGGATCTGTAAAGCTGGCGTTCAAATCGAATCCATAAGGAGAGGCTGGGTTGAGCTGAAATGCGAACCCGAAAGAAGGCAAGATTCCCAGAGTAAAGGGCACACCTGGAATATTAGGCTCCTTAAATGGATGAACTCCGGCGGGAGATTGTGCTCCTGCGGGGGCGGTGCCGAACATCATGATTCCTTTTATATTGGGCAAAAGACCGAGCCCTTGAGTTAATAACGTGAGATCCCCGCCAAGACTCCAACCAACAACCACCTTCGCGTTCACCTCGCTGTCATTTGCGACTAAACCGATGGCCTCAACGAGCCCACTTTGATACTGGGCAAATCCTATTGGTGCTCCTTGTGCATTGACAGGCAGGGGCAACGACGCGTCGACCTTTCCCGATTGACCGTAGCCCGGCAAATCCAAAGCGAAAATCTTTCGATGAAGTCCGACCGATCCCAAGATTTGTTTTACATAAGAGCGACTGGACGATGAATTTCCGTGCACCAATAAGATAGCGGGTCCATGTTTTCCAGGACTTTTATAGACGGGAACTGTGATATTCGGATCACTGGCTAGGGTGAGGGTTTTAAAAGGCACTAAATCAAAATTGGCGGTGGTTTTTTTTGCTTCGGCGGTGACCGCAAAGCCGACAATGAACAAGGTAAAAATCGTACAAACAATCGAACGTGTCATGGGGTTCTCCTTTGGAGTGTTCGTAAACACAGACAGATGTTTCGGAGAATGCCTTTAAGAACTTAATCATATTTCTGTTTGTTTTTAAAAATAAAACAGTTTTGTTTAATATGAGACACTAGGACCACAGAGCCGCGATTGAACTCATCTTTGAAACACTTCAACACTTCCAATGAAAGTCTTTAAAGGATTTATGGATCAGAAAAGGACTGTCCGTGTTTTTTACCAAGACCGAGTGCAGAACGTGCTAGACTTCCAGGGAGGCAAACAATCCTCAGTGACAGTCTGATATTTCTCTTACAATATTAAGACTAGATGTTCCACCTGAACCACGCCTTGATTCAGAGAAAACACTAGGCACTGGTTACTTACACATGTAGGATTTTTCATTTAGACACATGACAAGGTTCCAGAGATGAAGAAACCAACACCGACGCAGTCTGAAAGCCCTTTTGGGTTTGATGAGTTCTTTTTTAGTACGACGGATTCCCGGGGAGTCATTCTTTTCGGTAATGACGTTTTTATGCGTATCAGTGGTTATTCCCAAGAGACAATGATTGGGGCCCCCCACAGTATCATTCGTCATCCTGATATGCCTCGCGCCGTATTTAAACTTCTATGGGACACCATAAAGGCAGGTTCTCCGATTGCAGCCTACGTGAAAAACATGTCGGCCAATGGCAACTTCTATTGGGTCTTCGCTTTTGTCTTTCCGATCGAGAACGGCGAGTATTTGTCGATTCGTTTCAAGCCTTCTTCAGCTCTGTTTAAAGCGGCTCAGGCCTTGTATCCTTTGACTTTAGAGGTCGAGGACAAGGAAGGGATGGACGGCTCTATTCCGTTTCTTCTAGATAATGTCGGCAAAGCTGGATTTAAGGACTATACGGACTTTATGATCCAGGCCGCGTTTGCGGAAATCAATATTCTGCAGGAAAAAAATAAAGAGTCGGGTCGTCAGGAAGAGGGCGACTTGGCGGAAAAGATCTCGCACATCAGTCGCCGGGCATCTGCGGACTTGAAGGGGTGCTTCACCCGTGTTCAGGAGTTCCAGAACATCAATCAGTCTTTTTCTGGAAAAATGAATGTATTGATGGAGAACTTTCAGAATCTGAAATTCATCGTCCTGAATATGACGATTTCGGCAGCGAAGCTGGGGGAAGAGGCCGCAAGTCTTGGCGTCGTGGCCAAAGAATTTTCGGATCTTTCTGAACAGATCAAAGCGCATTTAACTGGACTGTTCGAGTTGACCCAAGTGCTTTCGTCCGTCATCCAAAAATGCGCCCTGGAAATCGTTGCCCTGGAAGCGCAAATGATGATGGTTGATTTTTTTGTCAAAGAATCATTGAAAAAAATTTCCACGTCGAAAAATGTGTTCTCGACGATGATTGAAAATAGAAAACATTTTTCGTATCTGTTTAAAAAACACAGTCAAAATCTCACGATTGAAATTGGCTCTTTAAGAAAAAATCTTAATGAGATGTCTGAAAAAATGGGTGATGTCCGCAAATTCACAACAGGGCTTGAGGTGATTCGGCAAATGGGCTCGATTGAGTCGTCGCGGGATGTCGAAACTAAGCAGATGTTTTTGCACTATCTGCAAGCTTTGGGAAATTTCGTGTCCCTTTTGCAGAGCTCCGGCACCGGCATCGAAAAAGAGTTGCGGGATCTTCAAGT
The DNA here is from genome assembly GCF_000786105.1 of Bdellovibrio sp. ArHS. NCBI lineage: Bacteria > Pseudomonadati > Bdellovibrionota > Bdellovibrionia > Bdellovibrionales > Pseudobdellovibrionaceae > Bdellovibrio > Bdellovibrio sp. ArHS. The sequence goes on along the minus strand of NZ_JTEV01000026.1, from coordinate 59,113 downwards.
CGGCAGCGAATACATTAATCTGGTTGCCTTGTCGTTGGAAGGCACGGTGGATTCCGTCTTTGACGTTGCCGCCAGCTTTTCTGAAGATGAAAATAGTAATGCCTCTTAGGAAGTCTTTTCTTAGAAGAATCTTACCTTAGAACGAAAAAGCCCCGGCCTCTGCCAGCAAGTGGAGGGCATCTAGATTCTTTTTGCCAGAACGCCCCTTTAGGAGAGTCTTTACCGCACAGGTGTGGCCCGCATTAAGTTTCTTTACCAAAGGCAGAAGTCCACTTCCTTTGGAAGATTCGATGAGAACACCGCCAAAACAAAAATAGAAAATATTTTTGTTCGTCTGACTCTGGTTCCACAGGATCAACGAACGATCGCTGCGCAATTTGATTTCTGAATTTTCCGACAATGGCAAGTTCATCTTCGGTAGGTTTTTAAAACCTTGAAGGGAAATATGCTTCATCCAGGACTTCAAAAAAGTCTCTTGCAGTTCCCCCGCCGTCCAATGTCTGATCATCTCGATCGAGTTTTGATAAGCTAGGGGTAGTTCCGTCACCTCGCCCGAAGAGCTGTGTAAAGAGGTGAAGGCCGTCGTGGGGGCTTCACCCGTGGTGCCGAGCTGAGTGTCGATGAGTTCTTTTAACGAGGCGGCGATATCATTTTTCAGCGGCTGATCCACCCACACACCGAGGCTCCACGTCGCACTGAAAGAGCCGTCGGATTCAGCAATATGCCACGCGGATGAAGGCCAATAAACCATATCACCGGGGCGCGCTTCGATAAGCAGAGAATTTTTTTTATATTTGTCGTATTTGAAAGAGCGGTCCAAGCCCGGATTCTTTTTGCCGAACTCGGCCGTCCAAAGACGGAACTTCTTTGTGCCCGCAACGGGGAAGCTGAAAACCCCGCACGCGTCGACATGCACTCCAAACGGGGTCTTTCGGTAGTTTCCAAGATACAGACCCATTTCAGAAAATCGATTGGGAAGGCCGACATGGCGATAAAGTTCGTCGGTGAAGTCGGTCAGAAGATGCTGTTTTTTTAGATTCACCTTTAGAAGTTCATCGCATACAAGGCAGTAGTCCGAAAACTCGGCCTGCATGCGTTTATGATAGCCTTGCAGGGATTGGTCTTTTTTAACGGGAAGAACTTGCAGAACATCGCTGGCGTCCACTTTAAAACCGTCGATATAGAATTTAAAACCCTCGGGGTCTTGAAGCTTACGGCAGCGGTCACTATACAGCACTAGAAGATTGAAAATCTCCTCCGCACTCATTTCTGATAGACCCGTTTTCACATTCCGTAGGGTCAAAGGCGCCTTTTCCCAGTGCTTTTTAGCGAAGTTGCGCCAAAACGGGGTGTCGAGAAGGGTCGGCTTTAATACGGGGGCAGGCGATTTAGGAGCTTTCATGGCTGCGAGAGTCGTTTAGAATCGCGACTCAGTCAAGGGAGGCCTGTAAAATCGCCAACGCTCTTTCGGGGGCGGTTTAAGTCTTGAGCCAGTGGGGGATTTGGCTTAAATATTGTGGTTCTTGGAGACCCCCGATGAATTCAGCCGCCGTTGTATTTGATGAGAATATTCAAACCCTTGAGCTTAAGCGTGATGTGACCAAACACCTGAAGCAGGGACACCGCTGGATTTTTGCCAATTGTTTTGACGAGGGTCGCTCCGTGAAGTCGGGCATTCATCTTCTGAACTATAAAGGCGAAACTTTGGCGTTGGGGATTTGGCAGAACGATACGCAGTTGCGTTTTCGTGTTCTAGTCCTTGCGGACGAGCCCATCTTCAGAAAAAACAATGTGAAGCGCACGCTTGAACTTTACTTTGAAAGTCAATGGCGAAAGGCGATTGAAATTCGCCGCACTTTTGATCTTGCGGTGACGAATTCTTTTCGTCTGATCAACGGTGAGGGTGATGGCTTTCCAGGCTTGATTGTCGATATTTATAACGACACCGCGGTCATTAAGCACGATCATGCGATTATGGAAAAGACCTGGAACGCCCCGGTGATTGCCGAAAAAATTCAGAACTCTTTTCCGCAGATCAAATGCGTGTATCTGAAGCGCCGGAATGATGCCGATGAAAAAGGCCTCAACATCATCGGCACCTTGGCGCCGGAAGTGCAATTTCTTGAAAATGGAGTTTTGTTCGCCTCGAATATTCGGGATGCGGCGAAAACAGGATTCTTTCTTGATCAAAGAGACAATCGAAAAATGATTCAGCATTTTGCCAAAGGCAAAACTGTTCTAAATCTCTTTAGCTATACGGGTGGTTTTTCGATTTTTGCAGCAAAAGGGGGCGCGAAAGAAGTTACCAGCGTCGACATTGCCAAGGTGGCGATCCAGGCTGTGCAAAGAAACTTCGAAATCAATGACCTTCAGACAACCCATCACGACATCGCGACGGACGCCTTTGCTTACTTGGAACAACTGAATGCGGAAAAGAAGAAGTATGACTTAGTCATCACCGATCCGCCCAGCTTTGCACCGAATGAAAAGTCCGTAGAACAAGCCAAGGCGGCTTATGCGAAGGTGTTTTCTAACTCGATAAAGCTTGTCAATCCAGAGGGGCTTTTTGCGGCAAGCTCCTGCTCTAGTCATATTTCTACCCAACAGTTTATGGAGATCTGTCAGGAGTCCTTTTCCCGAGCGCGTAAGAAGGCGACGTTGGTTTATATGGGCGGTCAGCCCGTGGATCATCCGTATCCTTTGGCGATGGAAGAACTGCGTTACTTAAAATTTGCTCTTTTCCGTTTAGATTGATGCAAAGGAAAAATGACTGTGAAAACTATCGCCAACCTCCGTCAAGAAATTGATCAAATTCATCAGGACCTATATTCCCTTTTAGCCCGTCGTCGTGATTTGACCATGGAAATTTGGAAGATCAAACAAGAACAAGGTCTGCCTTTTTTCAATGCGGAACGCGAAGAGCAAATCCTGAGGGATTTTGTGGCCCTGAATGCGGATCAAAAAGAGGACCCGCAGTTTGAGCATCTTCTTAAGGCCGTGATGAACTCGATTCTTCGTGAGTACGAGACATATTTGAAAGCAAAGTTTTCCAGTGACTCAAACTAAGTCTTTTTTTCGGCTTTGATATTCTTTTTCTCTTTGGAAGTGGTTCTCGGAAAGGCCGTAGCTTTCAACGTTCCCCAATTCTTTGATCAAAGAATCAAGATTGCGAGTTCCGCTAATATACTCAAGGTGAGCCTGGATCTTCGTGATTAATTCGGCACCTCGTTCTTTCAGTGCCTCGTAACGAATGAAGCCCAGTCCTAACGACTCCCAGTCCTTGACGTAACGAGCTGCCGATTGGGAAGTCCCATTGTACATCGTATTACGACATTCCTGATCGGGTTTAATCTGGTGCCAGTTTCCGAACTGGTCTTTTAATTTAACTTCGTGTCTTTCGCAGGGTTTTCCGCAGTCCTTAAAGCTGGACCCTTTACTTAGGAAAGCCGCGAACACACAGTGTTCCATGTGAAAGCTTGGCATGTACTGATAAGCGGTGACTTCAAAGCGCGCGGCTTGTCCCGCTTGTAGCAAATCACTGACTTGCAGATGGTTCAGATCGTAGCCCAAACAAATGCTGGTCAGGCCTTTATCCAACAGGTACTGAGCGGTTAAGTGATTTGCCACATTCAGGCTGAAGTCGCCCAGAATCTGTCCTTGATAGCGATTGGCTTGCAAGTATTGAACGGCTCCCAAATTTCTTGCCAGGATCGCATCGGGATTCAATCGCAACAAGTGTTTTACGTTGCGGTGTTCATTGGGTTTCAAAATACGTGTGGTGGCAATGCCGACCTTAAGACCCTGGGCTTTTAATAAATTCAGACTTGGTTCAAAATCCAACCCGAATTCAAAATCCAAAATAAATAGATTGATGCGCTCTGGAAGGATGTCCCCCGTCGTGATCGCTTGGACAACATCCTCCACCTGGCCCTTGTCTCGCAACAATAAATTCAGTTTTAGGCTTTGTGGTGAATTTTGAGAAGTCTTCTGGCGGGACACCCAATCCATCACCAGATCTTTCGGGGGAATTGCCGGGGCCGCGCCATTTTGGATGCGCAGATCCGTCAGTTCTTTGATCAACTGTTGGCGCAATTCTTTGATCTGGCGATGCGGCAAAAATAATGGCGTCGTCGGATCGATTTCACAGGCAAACTTTTCGCCACGGAACGGGCTACCCATTAATGCGAAAAGTTCTTCTTGCAGACTTTCAGCCGAAAGACCCTTGGTTTTAGCGGCTTCACAAACGCTCTCGGAAGAGGCGGTGACCGAGTAAGTGCCATCGGTGTAGGTCACCGTCAAAGGTTGTCCCAAGAAAGCCTTCGCCTGGATCGCAACAGGAAGACGTTTTTTTCTTTGTTTATCTTCAACGCTTAAGGCGACATCTTTTTTTAGGTCTTTGTCGTGGTTGTAGAATACGCGAGCGCCTTGGAATAAGCCATCCATCGCGATGTCGCGAGAAAACTCAAGTTCGAAGCGTCGCGGTGACAATGTCTTCACTGCAAAAACAAAGCCGCCTTTTTCCTGACTCTGACCTTGGCGATCTTTATACACCCAAAGAATGCCGTCGCCCGGCTTGATGAAGTCGGCTTTTAAGCCTTGAAGAATTGTGGCGTCGTTCAGGTCGACTTCGAAAGAGTGGGCATTGATGCGCGATATTTTGCCGAACTCAAAGCCACGATGGGCACTGAAGGTGCCTTCGACAAGCTCCTGATGATTCACACCATGGAACCATCCGCTATAAAAACCGCGAGAGAATGCGGTGGCCATCTGCTTCTTTTTTAAAATCGGCTGAGCCAACGTCTCGCCAGCTTGTGCGGCCGAGATCGCCTCATCAAAGCTGCGAGCTGCTGTTGCCACATATTCCGGAGTTTTAAGGCGGCCTTCCACTTTGAAGCAATCCACACCGGCCGCTAAAAGCTGCGGCACTTCATTGATGCCACAGAGGTCCTGAGGGGAAACCAAAAAAGAGCGCCCTTGCAAATCGCGTTTTTCACCGTCGACATACATTTCGTAGGAAAAGCGACAGCTTTGTGCGCACTGGCCGCGATTGGCCGAGCGGCCGCCGATGCCTTCTGACGTGAAACATTGACCTGAATAACTGACGCAAAGAGCGCCGTGGACGAACACCTCAATCTCTTTATTGGTGTTTTGTTTGATCGCCTGGATTTCACTGAGCGAGTTTTCGCGGGCCAATACGAAACGTTGAATGCCCAAATCGTCTAGCCACTGAATCGCTTCGGCATTGGTAACACTCATCTGGGTAGAGGCATGGACGCGTTGGTTCGGAGCCATTTGACGAATCAGACGGACCAAGCCCAGATCTTGAACGATAAAGGCGTCAGGTTTGAGAGGAAGGATTTTTTCCAAAACTTCGACAGCAGCCTGAAGTTCGTTTTGAAAAATCAGAATATTGAAAGCAAGATTGACCTTCACGCCGTGCAAGTGACAGGTGTCGATGATCTCTTTGACTTCTTCGATTTGAAAGTCATAGGAACGTCCACGGGCGTTGAAGCCGGGAACTCCCATAAAGATGGCATCTGCTCCGTTATGAATAGCCGCCAGGGCCATATCTTTTGTACCTACCGGAAGCAGGAGTTCGGGACGTTTCAAATTTTGCTTTTCCATACCCGTAATTAGCCAGCCTCCACCCCGGGGCGCAAGGGGAATTTAAATAGCTGTAAAAATTAAGGCTAGGGGTGCCTTTTAAGTATACAGAAATGGGGGCCGAGACGTTAAGGCACCTTGGATATGGGGGAGTTAGGAAGGAACTGGATTTGTTCCCATGCGGCAAGGATATCAGCTAAAGGTATCTAATGAAACTCCGATGTGTTTGTTTACATGAAACCAAATGCCAAAATCGACATGCATTCCTTTATCAAAATGATACGCGCCGAAAAGAGAGCCGAGTACTCGAGATATCGGGGGGAAGTCGATGCGCCTTTAAGTCAAGTTTGTGACAGTGCCGATGCACTGGGACCTTTGATTCTAAAGCAGAAGCTTGGTTTTGCTCGTTGGGTACTTGAAGGCAAAGCTTGTTATTCGCGTTTTAGACCGGGAGACACGGTTGAAATTCGATTACAGAAAGCGGGTTCGGACCTTTCAGTGAAGTTTTCCGACGGCTGGCGCGTCGAAACTGTTAGATACTCCGAGCCGGGGAAGATTGAAGTTACTGTTGGTGGAATCAAACCTTTGGAGGAGGAAGATATCCGCGAGGTGTTTCTATTTAAAAGCTCCTCCTCAGTCTTTAATAATCTGCTTATGAAAAAGATTTACGAGATGGGTTCCTCAACTGCGCCCATCCTATTGAATAGTGGGGGCAGGTACCCGCTTTCCGTGGAGGGAGCTAACTTCAGAAGAATTTATGATGGCTTAAATGACATTCAGAAGAACGCAGTCCATCAGTTAATCGGTGACGACATGAATGGAGCTGTTCAGGGACCGCCTGGCACAGGAAAGACACAGCTTCTTCAGGCGATTATTGCATTGGCTTTGAACTCTAAAATGAAAGTGTGCGTAACTTCTTTTACCAACGCGGCTGTCGATAACTTGTTAGCGAGGGTGGTTCGAGAGAACCCCGATTATGATTGGGTGCGAGTGGGGAATTCTGATAAAATTCGGGGAGAATTCTATACTCAGAATGAGGGCAGTGCCGCTGTTAGCTCTCCGGATTTTAAGAAAAGTTTAGATGAATATCAGCTTCTTGGGGCGACACTTCATAAGCTGGCGTTTAATAGGTCTGCACCGAAGGTTGACTTGTTAGTTGTCGATGAAGCTGGGCAAGTCCCGGTCTACTTTTGGCCCTTCATTCAAAGACTGACCAGGCGGCTCATTCTTGTTGGCGATCAATTCCAGTTACCTCCAGTATTGTCGGCAAAACACGCGGATATTCAATATGATAATATCTTTTCTTTGTTCGTCGGGGAAGACACACCCATGCTGGAAACACAGTATAGAATGCGAAGGGAAATACAGGCCTGGTCATCGGAAAAGTTCTATAAAGGTAGACTCGTTCCCCATGTGTCTGTAGTCAACCGCGACTACTTTGCCCAAAGTCCTGCCTTTTTGACGGACGACTTTGTCGTGCCAAAACGTTTTTCTTCCGGTTCGTCGGGTAAATTTTCTCAAAAAGAGGCTGATTTTATAACCGACAAGGTTGAAAGAATAATGAAGAGTAGGGACAACGCCGAAACTGTAGGGGTTATTTGTCCTTATAGAATTCAAGCTGGTATCGTCAATGCGGCCCTACAAAATAGACTTGGTACAACCGCTGCATCGAAAGTTTTAGTTGATACGGTAGAGAGGTTTCAAGGGCAAGAAAGAGAAGCTATCTTTCTATCATTCGGCGGAGATGGAGGCTCGTCAGAGGATCTCCACTTTCTTTCCGATATAAGAAGACTCAATGTCGCGGTTACTCGCGCAAAATCGAGATTTTTCTGTCTGTATGATGAGAAGCTTGTTGAAAATGCAGTGGCGTCACAATCGGAGGAACTTGCAGAATTTCTATCTTGGTTAAAAGATAGACGTACTTATATAAGGCGTGCAGCTTAATAAAAAATGAGCCGCAATATGGACGACCATGATAAGAGTGGGTTTGATCCGCTTATTTTGGCGAACGGAACTGTAGTACGGATTTTTATTAATGTTCTTTTACTGCCACGGTGGCGGTAAAATCGTCCACATTGTCTGCATTTCTGCATGGAAGATTAATTCGTGCGCTTTGCATTGGTTCCGTGAATAGCAAAGTCCTTTTTTTGGCGCCCTGCGACTAAATCAATACTTCTAATTCTCCGACAAAGTGATCTCGCTAGCCGCGAGCAAAGTGACTCGGCCCCGGCCGCTCGAGACGATGGAAACCTGCGGGCACTTTTTTTCCAGGCGTTTCCGTAGCAGGATCAGGCGAGTTTCGAGGTTGTCTTTGATTTCGGGAAGCTGCAACCAAGAGTCCATTCTGAGTTCGCGGTTGGTGAACTCGGTTTTACCTTGAGTATGGAAGTCCTTGAGCATTCTCCATAAAATTCGGGCCGGGACGTTGCGGATCAGATATTCCCCATTAAGCAAGATACAGTCCTCTTTGTGGAAATAGCTAAAGATCAGTTTTTCTTTAGAAGGTTGTGGTTTGGTTTCTGAAACTACGGGCGAAGCCGCCGTCGGGACGATTTCAAACTCATGACTGATCTGAAGATTCTGAATTGCCAAGGCCAGTACATGGCTTAAAGTTTTAAGAATGCTTTCGTCGCTGTCGCGGAACTCATAAATGTTTTCACTTTCCGCAAAGAGCACGCCCAAAAGTTCGCCGCGCAAAACGATCGGTATGGCCATCTGACTGCGGGACATCTTCAAGCCCGGCAGGGGGATGGCCTGGTGAAGCAAGGATTCTGAATTTGCCTCTTGGGGAGAGGTCGTGGCTCGGGCATAAAGAATTTCACGCGTTAACGAGGCGTGAGCGAAAGGAACTTTCATTTCCGCCGCACGACCAATAACGCCTTCGCCGATTTTAACTTCTGAGCCCACACCGGACTGATCATAGCCTCTTGTGGAGATCGTATAAAGTCGATCGGCCTCAGCCTGTTTCATCAGAATCATAGAGTGTCGCAAACCAAATTCCAGATCGATGGCTTTTAAAATCGAATCAAAAAGTTCTTCCAAGTTTCGCGCGGCGCTGACTCTTTCACAGACTTTTTGCAGGGCTTCAAAGTCAATGATGGTTCGGCGTACAGGAAGTGAAATGGCTGCTTCTTCGCTGGTGTAGGATTCATTGCCAATTTTTTCGATATTCACAATATCCAAAACTTCGATCGATTGAAGTTTAAAGAAATGTGAAGCACCGGAATGTTCTGCAATCGCATCGAACTTTTTAGCCAGTTGAGAAAATAAAGGCCCTTCTGCTTCGGTATGACTGTATTTTGCTTCGATTTCATACGCGCAAAAATTATCGGGATCATAAACGCGCACGGTACAGTGGGGATTGGCCACAAAGTTCTTCTTGGTCTTATTGAAAAACTGGGTTGTGAGTCCAAGCTGGGACTCATTCAACAAATAAACCTGACTTAAGTACGCGATGTTGGGAGTCCCGTCAGGAGAAGCCGTCAAGATCGTGGAAGGAATGACTCCTAAGAAGGCATTTTTAAAAGAAAAGGGGCTGATCATAACGGCGCTCCCGCATGCGGGCCTGGCGTGCTCAAAAAGAGTTGCGTGATTTCGATGTCGACGGCAATGGCGGGAAAGCTCACCATCAGTCTCATCACTTGAGACGGCACTCCGGCTTTGTCGGTTTCCGCAAAAAACAATTCTCGATAGCGCTCAAGAATAAGGCGGTCGCGGGAATCTGCCTCGCGGTGTGATAAGTAGTTTCCTTTTAATTGCAGGGTTTTGTAAGTGGAAGGCAAAGAGGCGACAACAGCGACCTGGGGGCGCTCTTGCAAAATGGCGAGGACTCTTTGCGCAGAGTCTTTTTGAATGTAAAAAGTGACAGTTTTGCGATCCAGGCCGACAACAGCCCCCACACATCGTGCGCCTTTGCTTTTAAGCTGAGAATCGCAGCAACCCAAAGTCATCGCGACGCCGTTTTCCAAAAATTCGGACCATTCCTGATTCAACATAAGACACAAGATAGCAGGTTAGGATTTATTTCGTAAGAACTTAGTAAATATTTAGGAAACGCGGTCCCTGAATAGCCGTAAAGTGATGGACGGAGGATCTTATGAAAGTTCTTGTGACCGCCAGTACCGGGACCATTGGTTCTAGAGTCGTAAAACTGCTGCATAATCAGTCTCAGGTTGAAACCTTTGCAGGAAGCCGTCAGCCCCGCGACAAAGATCAGGTTCTTTTGGATTTTGATAATTATGGTACTATTTTGGCCGCGTTAAAAAAGGTCGATAAGGCCGTGCTTATTACCCCAGCAAGCCCCACGGAGCTTGAAACGGGTCTGCGTTTCGTCCAACTCGCTCAAACCGCGGGTTTAAAGCATCTGGTTTTCATGTCTATTCACAGAGTAGAAGTTGCGCCTTCGATTCCGCATTTTGCAGCGAAAATTGCCATTCAAAAAGAGTTGCAAAAGTCCGGGTTGAAATGGACGACGGTATCGCCAAATAACTTTTATCAAAATGACTACTTTTTCAAAGAAGCCCTTTTTGGCCACGGCGTGTATCCGCAGCCCTTTGGGAACGTGGGGCTGTGTCGGGTCGATGCCGACGATATTGCCGAAGCTCTGGTGCAAGCCGTGCTGAACGAAGAACTCAGTGGACAGATATTCCCATTGGTAGGGCCCGAGGTCCTCACGGCCCATCGAACCTGCGAACTGTACAGCCAGTATTTGGAGCGTCCCATCCACTATGGTGGCGATGATCTTGAGCACTGGGAAAAGAGCAATAAACCCTTTCTGCCGGCCTGGCTCTTGAGTGATTGGAAGCAGATGTATAGGTATTTTCAGCGCGAAGGTTTGAAAGCCACCGCAACCGACTATATCCAACAGGAAAAAATATTAAATCGTCCGCCAAGGGCATTTGAAAATTTCGTCAAAGAAACCACGCAAAACTGGAAGAAATAAAGGGAGACATCATGAAAAAAGCAAGCTTGTTCGCATCGGCCTTTTTTACGCTATTTGTTTTGTCGGCAAAGGCCGAAGCAAAAAATCGTGAAAGCGATATTCAAAGAGGTCGTTATCTTGTTAAGACCATCGGTTGTAATGACTGCCACACACCATTCTTTGGAATGAAAAACGGTGAGATTCCAGAGAAAGACTGGTTGATTGGTGATCAAGTGGGGTGGAAGGGGCCATGGGGAACAACGTTTCCGACCAATTTGCGCGAGCGGGTGCACATGATGAATGAAGTGGAATTTGTTCAGTATGCGAAAACTCTAAAGACGCGTCCACCAATGCCCTGGTATGCCTTAAATGCCATGACTAAGGATGACTTAAAAGCGATGTATCGATTCATTAAGTCGTTGGGTCCCAGTCAGAATAAGGTCCCGGTAGGACTGCCTCCCGGCGAAATTCCCCAGGGACCTTATATGGATATGACTGTGGTGATGCCGAAGTAGGCATCACTGCTTATTCTTTATCATTTCTTCCAGGTCGAGGCACTCGACGATCTCTACGCCATCGCCCGGGAAGATCGTAAAGTGTGGATGGTGAAGAAACATTTCGGCGGCTTCCTGGGCCGAGGGAGCCTCGACAATCACATATCCCGTCATATTATTTTTGGTATCCGAGATCCCCTGGGCATCGACTTTCTTGGTTTTGCCCAGAGGAGAACCATTGTCCTTGATCGCAAGCTGGTGTTTCTTGCCCCAATTCATCCAGGCTTCAACCCCCTGACGTTCGCGCTGAGCTCGTTCTTTTGGGTTGAGTGAACCCCATTTTTTTTCCAGAGACTCAGGTGTGCCTGTGTAAACCGCTAAAAACTTTTTCATGTGTTACCTTTGATAAGCTTGTTTTAACGCTTCGATATCGAATTTGACCATTTTAAACATTTCCGCCATTGATGGCGACAAATTTTTGCCCAGTGGCTTCAAAGTCAACGGTCATCACGTTTCCTTTGGGTTTGCCATGATATTCGAAGCCTTTTACAAACTCGTAATTTGCTTAGGTGTGAGCTAAAAGGAAGGCTTCAGCCGTGCCGGCATTCAGTCCGTCACTGCGTTGCGAGAAGTAACGCAGGTAAATGTCTTGAGCCGAGACATACTCAGCCTGCTTAAATCCAGCGTCCTTAGCCAAGGCTAAAATCTCAGGCGGTGTAAATAGACTTAGAAAGGGTGTCTGTGATTCGGCAGCCTTCTTCATCACAAACTCCATGATGTTCCGCTCAGGAGCGGGAAGAAGATCCAATGCCATCATAAATGTCATTGCAAAGGTGGAACCGGGAGCTAGCTTTGCTAGTTGTTGCAAAGTTGTTCGGTTGGTCTCTTTGCTCAAATACATTGAGACTCCCGTCGAGACGATAAACGCCGGCTTTTGGGTGTCAAAGCCAGCCGCAAGAAGATGATCCCACCATGATTCGCCGGCTTCAAAATCCACGGGCACAAAGTGTAGGGTTGGCGGAGTGGGCAACCCCATTTCACGAAGGCGTTCTTGTTTCCAGACTTGAGGTCCCGGTTGATCGACTTCAAAGACATGCATCTGCGCTGCCATTTCTGGATTACGTTGGACAAAGGTGTCCAATCCCGCGCCGAGAATCACATATTGCGAGACACCGACTTTAAATAGCTCCTCTAAGGTGTCCTCAATAAAACGAGCGCGACCGACGATAGAGGCGCGCATACTCTTGGAAAAGTCGGGAGCCATGTCCTGTCTTTGCCCCCAGTCGTTTTCTGCGACAATGCGTGCGCCGATTTCATCTGTGAAGACATGAGGCGGAGGATCGATGAGCACATGAAGCGCACGCCATAGAGCCACACGGACCGCAGTATGTTCAGGAGCCACATCGTTTTTATACATAGACCCTTCCTGTAAAAAGAATCTTCGCCGTGCGATAGAAGCTTCCACTTAAAGCAACCCACTGCGAATGCCTCTTTTCAACTTTTGCATTTAACGTTAAAATACCAGATGGCATGCCGATTCTGATTTCGTTTTGATCCTTACTTTTTAAAATTTCATAAATCAAACTTCCCGGAAGCTTCGCCGTCACCGCCGCGCAAAGAGAAACTGTCAACGGCAAGGCCTTATGAGGTTGGCCACTGGCGATGACTCGCAAAGAAAAGTCCATACCTGTTTCATAGGCTTCGGAAACCAGGCCCAGATAGGGGATGGCAATGGATTGTTTGGCCTCTTCCGTGTTGGCGGCAATGCCCATGGTGACCGAGGCTTGCAAACGAAGGTCTTCAAGTTTTTGTAAAAGGTCGGGTCGGTTGAGTTCTTCTGGCGCTTCGTTGCCGCGAAGACCAAGGTCCTTTGCGAGGACAAAGACGCAGGCGTTCGCCGCATCAATCATTGAGGCGCGAAGACTTTGTCCCTGGGAAGTTTTCAGAAGGTCCTGAGTTTGTCCCGTCGGTAAAAGCCGACCTGTGGTGGCTCCACCGGGATCTAAAAATTCCAATTGGATGGGCGCGCCGGTTCCGCTGACACCCGGAATTTGCAGATCTCCTGTAAAAATCACTTCGTCATTGTGCAAAGGGAAGCGGGAATGGATAACCTTCTGGGTGTTCGTGTTGAAAATTCTTACGTGCGCTTCAGAGCCTTCGCCTTTCACCCATTTGTTAAAGACACAATAGGGACCGATGGCGGAACTGATATTTCCACAGTTTCCTTTGTAGTCCACTTTTCTTTCGGTCACGGAAACTTGTGCGAAGGTGTATTCAACATCCGCATCTTCGCGAGAGGAGGGTTTTAAAATAGCGACTTTGGAAAGGGACGAGATTCCTCCGCCCATTCCGTTTAACTGTCTGCCATAAACATCAGGACTGCCAAGAGCCCGCAAAAAAATATCATCCCAATCCGCGCGATGACCAGGCAGATCGCTTTCCTGAAATATCAACGCTCGACTGGTGCCGCCTCGCATGTAAGTGCATGGATAGGATGGAAGAGTCATAGTATGTTTATTCTCCCGAAAGCACTATTTTACCCGCAGATTTTTACCGTGAACATCGCGATAGGCGGGCAGTGCCCCCAAAGCGGTGGCTTCATAAACTCCGCGCGCCACGGCGCGAGCTAGACAATCTGCCGCGACAAGACCAATGCGATTGACAAGATCTGCTCGCTCTTGAATGTCGGCGCCCCAAGTCCCTGTCGAGGCGGCAAAAACCGTGTCACCATCAAAAGGCGTATGCACGGGACGGATTGAGCGCGCGTAACCATCTTGGGCCATGATCGCCACTCGTTGTGCTTCCGCCTTTGTCAGGCGGGCGTTGGTCGCCACAACCCCGATGGTTGTATTCTCGCCCGCTTGGTTTGTCAGACTGTCCAATGGCGATCCTGTCCAAGCCTCTGCGGCAGAGTTGAAATCAATCGCAGATGTCGGAATCGGTTGTCCACCTAATTCATTGTTTTGTTCAAAAGGCCACGCCCAGAACGAGGACTGACCAGGCATCACTGCGCTCCCAACACAATTTACAGCGACGATGGCGCCAATCTGCAAGCCATCCCCCGAGATGGAAGAAGCACTTCCCAGGCCGCCTTTAAAGGGGCCGGCTTTTGCGCCAAAACCAGCACCGGCGTTGCCTAATTTGAAATCTAAAGAGGCGGCATCCAAAGCGGAGCGTCCCAAATTCCAATAGGGAGATTTTTCGCCCCAAGATTTATTGCCGCCATTCAAAAGGTCGAAAAGAACGGCGCTGGGTACAATCGGTGCGCGTGCGGGACCGATAGGAAAGCCGATTCCCCGAGACGCTAGCGTGTCTGTGACCGCCGAAGAAGCTCCCAAACCAAAGACTGAGCCGCCACTTAAGACGATGGCGTCGACGCGATCGACAAGGCAACTGGGGTTGAGGGCGTCGGTATCGCGTGTCCCGGGCGCACCACCGCGCACATCCACGGCCGCCACCGCCGGAGTGTCAAAGAGGATGACAGAAACGCCACTCCAGACTTGTGTGTCTTCGGCCTGTCCCACGCGAATTGAATCCACGTCAGTAATACGATTGCGGGTGCCAGGGCGGAAATTGTATTTCATCATCAGACTCCTTTGGTTAAAGTTGATGCTAAGGTCTTCTTGTGGGAAGGAGCAACCGAAAACTAATACGGAAAGCTTAGCGCTACGGGCTTTTTTGCGGTAAAGTTTTGGGTAAGAAAATAGTTTTAATCAGGCAGGCGTTATGAAATGGAAATCCTCTGAAAAAATTCAGATTGATCTAAAACCGCCAGGCGGCCAAATCACCTGCGACTTCACCGACGAGTTGGAGAGTCTTTCAGTCAAGGGTTATCCGGTCAAAGTGACTTACCAGGTGGGTGCTGCAGACACCGGTCTTTGTGCGGGCAAGATTTTGGATTTCGTGACGGAAAATAAAAAAGAATTCATGATCATGTCAGATGGAACTCGAATTGTATTGTCGTCCATTTTGCGAATTACTTCGGCTTAGATTTCTTTTTAACGAACTTCTTTTTTATCGGTTTTTTTGCAGGCTTTAGGCTGCGCACAAATTCACGGGCTTCATCTTTTTCCGCTTGTGAAATCTGGGTGAACTCGGTGTTCGTTAGGGCCCCAATAAGTGCATAGGCATACAGTGAGTGGCGGTGCTTGGGATGGACGGCAATCAGTTTCAGCAGCGTTTTCTTCCACCCAAGTTTAATAAATTGCTGGGCTGTTTTTATTCCAGCGGCATGAAATTGCTTTTCACTTTCGGCGCCTAGATTTTTCAGATCAGAAATCTTGTGGGCTCTTTTTAAGACCTCTGCCGCGGGCTCGTCAGAAAACATGCGGGGGTAACGCGTATCCATTCTGACAGAGACTTCCTGTAAAGGGTCTTTTGGGGCCTTCTTTTTATTTTTAGCTTTAGGAATACTGCCCCAGAAACTATGGGGCCGAAGAACTTGCTTTAAAGCAGTGGTCACGTGCTCGTCAAAATTTTCAGTGTGCAAGGGTAAATAAAGCCATTTTGGTAAAATCGGATGGGGAGTTAAAAAGGGACAGAGGTTTAAGGCTTCTGCCTGAAACTCTTTGTCGACGGGGAACATGCAGCCGTTCCAAAGATCGAAGTCATACTTTTTTCCTTTGTAAGTGCGGCTGCCACCTTCAGTTTCGAAAATTAAAAGAACGGCTTTTTCGTCGATATAATAAATGAAACCACCGAACATCGCTTTTCTGCGATAATCGCCCTCAGGAAGAAGTTCTTCCACCCATTTTAGTTCTTGCGGTTCCTTTGCCATCGCCCAATTCTGAAACAGAAACCGCGGACTCGTCAAAGGGTATCAAACGGCTATTTCATCCAGATGGCGCCAAACTTAGTTCCGCCAGAATAGGCTTGAACTTTCCAAAGACGAAATCCCTGCTGACTCATTTCATCATATTTATTTTGATAGGAGGCGCCGGTCAGATCCACAGCCGTTTGCCATTCGCCCGGCATCTTCATCAAGACGCCACCGAATCTATCGCCCTTTGCGAAAGTCCCGGCGGTGACCGAAACCGATTTCCAACCTTGTAAAAGAAGTTCACTGGATTTTGTCAGGTATTGAGGTTGATCCAGGCCCTGCAGAAGCTGGAACTCCAGTCCGTCTTGCACGAAAATAGCGGCGTGACGGCGTGTGCCGCCGAGGGGATATGCGCTGTAGTCTTCGATGCGATACCCTTGCGTGCCGACGAGATAATCGTATTTCGTTTGAAAATCGGCATCGTTCATGTTGGTGAAGACATAGTAGGGCAAGCCCAAATGGGGTTGCCAAAGAGCCGTGAGTCGCGGTTGTCCGTTATGAACCTGCACTTGCAATTCGCGCGGGCGCAACCCTTTTAAGTCATAGGCATGCACGGCCTTATTGAAATCGTTGGCAGTAAGCCAGCCCTCCGCCGCCCAGGGACCGGTCACTTTTTCATCGAAGGAGCCAGCCGCCTTGATGGAACCACTTGAACTATAGACGCTGAGACTTTGCAATCCTAGCCCCATATTCGAGTAATAGCCTTTGTAAAAATCCACTAAGTTCCAACTGACGTTGTGAAAATCAGGAAAGTATGGGGCAAAGAATCTTGGAAAGTTAATGGCCTTTAACGGCGCATAACAGCCCGTATTCATCTGCGCATAGACGGCAAAAGGATCGACGAAAATCCACTCCGAAGATTTTTTGGGGCTGGGAACGGCAAGCATGAAATGCAGGTGGTTGTTGGCGCGCACGCTGTCCATCGGGGAGCCATCATCATTCAGGCCGGTGCCAATGCCTCCCGCACCGGTGTTGCCGGATTTGCCGATGTATTGGCCGGTATTAACCCAGTCGCCGACATTGATGGCGATGGTGTGAGATTCCTCACCCCAGTAGAGGTTGCTGGTATGCGCCCGAGTGTAACGCACGTACTTAGCCCAACTGTCGTTAGCATTGGGATCAAGGGCGATGATGGCACTGGCGGCATTGAGGTCGTGCGTGTAGCCGTTGCGCAGATGCATGTACATGCTGCGATATTTGGCGCCATTTTTAGCAACGTGTTCAATCACCACGATGTTGCCAAACCAATTGTCCCACTGTTTTGTGATCACTCGGCCCGGAGCCACAGCGACAATATCAAACGCCACATCGACGCCTTCTTGGACGGTATCGCGCCAAGAGTCTATACCGGAATGGGCTTCCCCACTGTCATAGTACCAACCTTGAATCAGCGATACTTCCGTGCCATTGAAAGGTAAGAAGAAGGGAAGTTGCGGATACAGTTTTGCGGCCCAATTACGTGCGGTGGTTTCATTGGAAAAAACTGACTTCGGCCCCTTGTAGGTCACTTCTTTATTAACGGAAGAGTCATAGATTTTGTAATTGCAGCAATCACTGGCCACCCGCGGGGCGGTGCAAAGTCCCTTGTCGGTGGGAAAGTCTTTTTCCGGCGGGCTTTGTTCGCGGGGATCGCGTGCGACGTGATCGTCATGATCTTCATAAAGGCGATCAGGTCCTTGATAAATTTTGACGTCATACACGCCACGCAAATTCACTTTTTTTTTGGCGAAGGCGAATGGGGACAGGGAAAGAATTATAAAAAATGAAAGCAGGGTGAGTGGGTTTTTCATAAGCTCCTCCAAAGTCAAAGATAGGAGGAGCTTAAGGAAGGTGAAAGGTCTAGTGTTGAGAAACTTCCATATTCACCAGAGCCTGATCAATGGCACGCGCCCATTCCAGATTCTTTTTGTTCGCCATCCAACCGGAATTTTTCGTACGTTCCTCCATCAGTCTGTCTTTAGCCGCAGGATCATCAAAAAAGCTCAGCGCGCGCGTGGCTACAGCCTTGAGGGTTTGGTCATCAGACTGCAAAAGCTTTAAGATATTCGGGATGGCCGACGCACCTGACTGTCCCAGGGCCTGACTGCACCATGCGCGAACACGATCGTCTTGGTCATGAATACAGGAACTGGCCGTCTCGAGAACACTTTGACTGTCTTGCCATTCCACGGTGGCAAAAGCACGTGCTGCCAAGGATTTGTCAGTTCTTTGTGGCGTAAAAATCTCTTTTTGCAAGACCCTAAAGCCCATCGGGCCCAGGCACACCAGAGCTTTGACCGCCGGATCCTGGGGATCACCGGTTTTGAGAGACGCCACGATCACGTTGATTTGCTCTTCGCTGAACTGACGGGCTTTTGCCGGCAAGGAACAGACCATGCTGATCGCCAGATCTTTTTCCGGGCTGTCTTCCGTCAGATTGTTGGCGACAAACTTGGTTACGACATCTTCTTTTTTTAGTTCAGAAACCAGGATTTTCGAAGCCAGAGCACTTGTCTTGGGTGTATCTAAAAGATTGGTCAGACGTTTGCCGACCCAGGCGCGTTCCTCATCGCCTAGTTTTAGCATCACCAAAGAAGACGCTTCGATCACCGGCAGGGGTTCTTTTTCGGTGATTCTTTTTACTAGCAGGTAGCCAATTTGTTTTACGTTAGGAATTCCGAACTGAAGCATCTGACTGATCGCTGCAGCTCGAACTGTTGAATTCGGATGCTTCAACATAATTTCCGCAAGTTTGGGAAGTCCTACAACTGATTTTATTTCCGCACAACTCACGGCTTTGATAGCCCAGAAGACAGCGTCGGCATCCCCCTGAGGGGTCAAAGTTCTTTGTATGAGCTTACTTTTATCGTGGCAGCTTCTATCGGCATCAGCGGCTTGTTTCAAATCCTTCGCAACATTTGAAACCGCGGCAATTGATAGGGATGTTGGCGTCACTTCTTCGCGGCTGGCTTGTTCCGTATAAGCGGTGTTTTCAGCGCGTTGAGTGAATGCGAAATCGGGACGACTTTCACGATACGCGGTCGCAATGGTTCTTCCTAAAAAAAGCGCGACGACGGGAACTAAAAGAAAAATCGGCCAGCTTAATACAAAAGCGGAGATCCGACTGAAGGCGACTTTAGAGCACCACACTAAAACCGGTCCCAGCAAACTTCGAATTGCCGTGAAAAGACAAATCATCGAAACCACGGGGATCACGGCTGCCTGCCAGACCACAGGTGCCCAGTCGGCGGTGCCCATTCCGTAGATGAGATAGGCAAAAGCGATGGCAATTCCCGCACGGGCAAACCACCACCAGGGGTTTGTGCGAAGATGGACGGGAAGGTTGTAAGCGAGCCAAATGCCTGCTTTCGTTAAGGTGCGGAAGTTGAAATAAAGGCACAGGGCGACACCCGCACCGATGAGCACCAGATCGTACTTATAGACGAAGGGAAGAAAGTGAATCACCGTGCCATCTAATATCAAAGCCGCGATGATAGAGCAGAAAAGGACAAACCACGGCAAGATCAAATAGCGAAGGGCATTAAATTTCATTGAGTCAAAGCCTCCCGGTCTTGCGACGAGTGATAAAAATCTTCTCGAGCTTAGCATGGGAAGAACTTTCACAAGATTATATTTGCCCGGACCTGGACGGAAGGCAGTGCTATTGCGAGATCTTTTGAAATCCCGTGATTTTCTCAGTACCAAAATATACAAATGCGATCAGAGGAAAAAGAACGCCTACCCAGGAAGTGAGTGGCCAACCTCCACGTGCATAAGCCCATGCACCCAGATAGCTGCCCAAGGCTCCGCCCACGAAAATGGTGGCGACGTATAAGCCATTTAGACGACCGCGAAGTTCGGGTGACAGAGCAAAAATCGCTCTTTGCCCAAGTACTAAGTTCGCCGTGATACCCGCATCCAACAAAATCGCCGCAAAAACCAAGACGCCTAGTGCCGCAGATGATCCTGGTGTAAAGATGTGAGTGACTAAGAAAGACGCAGAAGCTGAAAGCATGGCAACGGTAGTGGCGCGACGACTGTGTCCTTGATCCGCCATGCGCCCGGCGAAGGGGGCTGAGATGGCTCCGGCCACGCCCGCCAAAGCAAAAAGGGCAATCGCAGTTTGCGAAAGATGAAATTCGTCGACCAGTAACAACGGGGTTGTGGTCCAAAACAACGAGAAGGCGCCAAACATGCAGGCTTGATAAAGGGCTCTTCTTCTTAAAATCGGAATATCAACAAAAAGATTTCCCATCGAAGCAATCAGCTTCGTGTATTGCAGGCCTGTGCTATTCGGCTGCCGTTCGGGAAGTAATTTGTAAAGGGCCAATCCCAATAACAACATCAACGCTGCCGAAAAATAAAAGACCGCATGCCAAGAAAAAAGATCCGTCAGGATGCTGGCGATCGGGCGTGATAACATTATTCCGATCATTAGTCCGCTCATAAGACTGCCAACAACTCGACCACGAGTGGCTTCAGGCGCCAGATGTGCAGCGTAGGGAACAATCACCTGAACTGTCGAGGCGCCCAATCCCGTCGCAAAAGCGGCGAGAAAGTAGGGGATCAAACTTGTCGCAAAAGCCAGACTGAGAAGACTGGCGATGGTTACGACGATCATGGTTAAAATCAGTTTGCGATTTTCAACGATGTCCGCCAAAGGCACAATCAAAAGAACACCCAGCCCGTATCCTACTTGCGTTAAAGTCACAATCAGTCCCGCGAGAGAGGTCTCCAGGTGCAGGGCCTTGCTGATAAGTCCCACCAGAGGTTGCGCATAATAAAGGTTGGCGGCAATCACGCCGACGGCAAGACCTAAAAGAAGTATAAGAGCTTTGGAAATCGAGGAAGACGAAGAAGGCAGCGAAGTTGACATCGGATCAAATTAAACCCGTTCTTGCATTGCCGTCAAGATGACTAACGAGCTCTTTCCCGCAAAAGGTTTGCGCAACGATCCAGAATCGTCACGCGGATGTTGTCCCGATGCTCTAATAATTCGGGGAGCTGAGTGGTTTGCACGATCCGATAAAGTTGAATGGCTCGTTCCAAATCCGACAGTCTTTGTTTCTGGGGCCCCCGGGACAAAGGAAACTTCGGTACCGGGCAGTTTGCCACGACACTTTTTTGTACATCTGTGACCCAGTCAATTTCAGTCTGAGTTAAATAGATCGTCGGATAAAAGCGTGCGCCACCCTCTTTCGTCTGTTCGACATTTTTAAGCTGAGTGTTCAACCAGTGAAGCTCTTTTAAGATATGGTTTAAATCATCGTCATGTTTCTTTCCGAAAAGCTGAAACACGATTTTCTTCCAGGCGGAACAGAAGTCCTCAAAGGTGATGTCTTTTGCTTTTTCATAAAGTGGCGGATTGGTGATGTAGTGCAGGGTGCGCTGAAGGACATCCGCCGAGATCACACTGCTGTTGGTTTTTAAACTGACACGCATCAGATGATGGGCCCAGCTCACTAAGTGTGATACGGAGCGACTGTCGACCACCGCCGTCCGAAAATTCAGATGAAAGTCCTCCCACACCAAAACATCGACAGGACGCTCTAGCAAGGCATCCAAAGAACTCTTTTTTCGCTCGGACTTCGGCAGTGCAAAGAAGGTTTCCAGCTGTTTGGAGAACTTCTCAAAAGTGTCGCTCCATAGGCTTTCTCGTTGACAGGTTTTATAGAGTTGAAACGCCTTTATAGGATTGGGTTCGGCTTCATCCAAAAGGGCGTTGATTCTTTGTTCTAATAGACGTGGAAACGAACTCCAAAGCTCTTTGATCATAAAGCTATCTTAACATGATCGAGTTTAAAAAGTGCGTTTCCGTATTTTGTCGAACTTCTAGACGGTCTTTGTATCGCGAGGCTATATCTGCAAAGCCAATTGAAAGCGAGCCTCTCCAGTGACTCCATAGCTGGTGACGGTCACCGCACAGCCCTGCTCCTGTGGTGTGGAATTGACCAACAGGTAATTGCGTTGTCCGTTACCTGCAATACGCCGATTGTTCGGGATGATATCAGGAGATCCCGGAATATTGCGGCTGTGTATGGAGCTGGAGGTGAGCTCATAGGTCTCGTAACCCAGCGCCTCTTTTTCAATCTTGGAAATTTCACTGTAGTGAACATCACCCGAAGCAAAAATCACTTTACGAGGAGTTTGCTTAAGCTCTTCAAGGAATCCTTTGAAGTTTTCGGGATGATCTCCTGAAAGGGACTCTTTCCAAGGGACATTCGGGAAGAATTGACTGCCGTTCATAAGCCAAGTGGGTCCCGCATTTTCACGAATCTTCTTTAGCACCCAATTTTCTTGTTCTAGACCCCAATGACCATAGCGCTCTTTGCTTCCTCGGCGCAGACGGAAGCTGCGGTCATCCAGAAGAACAATTGTTTGATTTGAAAACTTCAGGGCGCTGGCAATGCCGGGGCCTTTTTCAAGGATGTGGCAATGGCTGGTGTCTTGCGCAAAGAAATGAAGAAAGTTTTCCTGCGATTCCTTCACATATTTAAAGTCGACACTGTTAGTGTCATTCAAACCGAAATCATGGTCGTCCCACGTCGCAAAGATGGGAATCAGTCGGGGACTGTAGTATATTTCTAATGTACAGCGAGCCTCGCAGAAGCGCTTCCACAGATGGCTGGGGTCGGCGCCAGTCAAGGGACTGTCGCTGTCGGCATAGACTGAATCACCGATGAATAAAAGAAAATCAGGTTTCTTCGCGACCAGGTTCTGCCAGATTTCTGGAGCGTGCTCGCGGTCATTCATGCAAGAGCAGATCGCAAAGTTTAAGTCGGGTTTGGTTAAATCCAGAGTTTGAAATTCCCTCTGATCCAAAAGTTCGCGGGTCACGGCGTTGACCAATTGCAACTGGTAGGTTTCAGTCACGTCTAAAAATGAAAAGAATACCTTGGTGATTTTTTTGTTATGGTCGCGGAAAGCCGCTGTGCGGGTAAAGTCAGGAATGCGGCGGCGACCGGCAGAGTCCACGGCGTAAACATCCAGAACTTCGGTGTTGTTGTGCACGATAGAAAACTGCGTCTTGGTATCATCGGTGGCGCCTTGAAGTATAGAGGGCCCCGTGCGCCGAAGTACTTTGGGTATTTGATAAGCTTGTGCCTTGCGACTAAAGCCGAATGTCACGGCCTGCAATAAGCCGAGCTTCATAAAGTTACGTCTTTCGATTTTCATGAACCAGTCCCTTTTTTTGATCAGACAAGTTCAGCAATTCTTTATGTAAAAATGAAGTTAGGTTCTCGTCATGTTGGCAAAAGGCACAAATTATTAGGACTGCTGGGAAAACAGTTTTTGAATTCTGTCCCATTTTTCGCATGGGTCCGCTTGAATTGTGACCTCTTGCTGACTCCAGGGACTAATCATACGTAGAGATGTTGCCTTCAGACACAGGCCCTTTATACCTAAGTGGTCGCGGAAAAAACGGTTGTGGTGAGAGTCCCCATGATCAATATCACCCAACAGCGGATGAGCGATGCGATCAAAATGCCGACGGATTTGATGCCATCGTCCCGTTACGGGTTGAACTTCTACCCATGAATAACGGGCCGTTGGATATTTTTTCCCCACGGGAAAGGGGAGTTCAACTGCACCAAGTCTTTTATACAATGTCGATGCTTCGACGATCTCTTTTCCGTCATTGATTTCCAAAGGTAATTCAATGCGACCTTCG
Source organism: Bdellovibrio sp. ArHS (assembly GCF_000786105.1). Lineage (NCBI taxonomy): Bacteria > Pseudomonadati > Bdellovibrionota > Bdellovibrionia > Bdellovibrionales > Pseudobdellovibrionaceae > Bdellovibrio > Bdellovibrio sp. ArHS. The sequence goes on along the minus strand of NZ_JTEV01000026.1, from coordinate 35,624 downwards.
TCTTCAACAAAGCCCCGTACCACGGCTTGGTAGGTTTTCTGCATTTTACGTTCAGCAAAAAGACGGTTGAGTTCTCGAGCGCTGTCTCGGCTCGTCGCAAAAAGCAGAACACCGCTGGTTGGCGCATCCAAGCGATGTACCGGAAAAACCTCTTGGTTAAAGTGTTTGCGCAGATGATAAAGACATATTTTTTCACGCGGAACCGGGTAAGGAGAAAGCTCCGGGGGGTGAACGAAGAATCCTGCGGGTTTGTCGATCGCAAAAAAGTTTTCGTCTTGAAAAAGAATTTTAAATGGAATCATGTGCGGTCAACATAACAGAAGCAATTTGAAAATGGAATTTTAAAGAAAGGGAAGCTCGTGAACTCGGGCCGATAGACAGGCGGCACTTCCACTGGATTTGTGAAAGCGATCCAGGGGGGTGACCGTCACCTAGAACGGCACCTCCAAGACGCGGGCTCCTGCAGTTCTTAAAGTATGACGAAAGCGTTCATGTTGTTCGCAGGTTTCCTCACGATCCCAGATCGTCAAATCTTTGGCATTACAAGTGCTGACGACTAAAGTGAGATGCTGCAAGTGTCCCATCAATGTCTCTTTTCGTAAGTTCCTATCAGGTCCGCTTCAGCCAGAACATGGCCTTTCATTGCTTTGAGTAAATCATCTTTGGTGTAAATTCCGTTTTGTGGCAGAAAGGTGTTCAGCGCATAGATTTTATGATGATAGTGATGTCGTCCGATGGGAGGGCAGGGGCCACGATAACCCAAGGCCTTCCAGTCGTTTTCGACCTCTTGCGTTTCTTCCGGAAAATCGTGAAAGTTTTCGGGCAGGGCGTGGATTTCCGAAGGGATGTTGTAAACAACCCAGTGCACCCAGGTTCGTTGCGGCGCTACAGGGTCTGGAGCATCTGGATCATCCACGATGATCGCATAACTTTTTGTTCCCGGAGGTGCGCCATACCACTCCAGCGGCGGCGACATATCGCTACCTTCGCAGGTGTATTGTTTTGGAATTTCGCCCTGGTGTTCAAAAACGGGCGAGCTTAAGGTCAAATGTGTTTGCACAATCTACCTCCCAAAAAATGGAGGGAAGTCGGCCTTTTCAGGACGACTTCTCCAAGGATTTATACTTTTCCAGGATGCTGCGGATTTTCGTGGGTCCTTTCTAGTTTGTCTCCGGTGTCGTGGATTTTTTGTCCCACTTTAGGAGCTCCCATATCAGAAATTTTTCGTCCCGCTTTTTCAAGACTTTCACCCACTTTATCAGTGAATGAATCTCTTTTTGAATTAGAAGGTTTGTTCATTTCAGCCATACCGCCTCCTTTTTTTTAAGTATCGCATTTTTTGTCTTGAGCGGAAATCACGGGTCCGACAATTTGCGCCCTTACAATAAAAGCTCTTCGACTATTGGCTAAGGTTCCGATCCTTTTTGCGAGGTTTGTGGTGACGAGCTAGATACTCGTCTGTTTTTGCGGCGACTTCCTCAACACCGCCAGGAGTGTATTTAAATGAAGCCCCTAGTTCTGTTTGTGGACTGTCTTCCGCACCCTGATTCTGATAACCGTGCAAAGAGGCATCCATGGCATCAGCCGCACGATCCATCTGCTCTTTGACGTCCACTTCACCACGCATAAAATCGCCAGGTTCATCTTCAAGTGACTCATAGGAGCGGGTCTTCGCGCCTAGATTCTCATCGTCAGGTCGCAAGTTGCTTTTCGTCGTCAAGTCCTGGTCGTTCAAAATTCTTTTCTCATCCATCGTGTCTTCCGAGGGTTCACCACGTGAAGTCTGGGTGAACTCGGGAACGGGAGTGCGATCTCGTTCAGTCATGGCAACCTCCTATTTCGCAAGGATGGGATTTTTTCTTCCATCCAACATTTTAGCGCCGCGTTCGCGCAGCTCTTGTTCGGTGTAACCCAAGCTCATGCCCCAAACGACATGGGTGGCTAGCATCATAAAGTTTCTTTGCCGGGTCATGCGCGACGCCGACGTGGAAAGACCTAAGCTGGGGATGATTCCGTAATAACTGGCCATCCATACAGCAACACCAAAAAGGCCTCCCTTGAGAAGGGCATTGCCAGGAATTTTCGTCGCCACCAATGCATACAAAACCCCGGCCGCGGCCCCATAACCAAAATGGGAAGCCATCGTGAAGAGTTGCTGTTGTTGTGTGCTCAAATCTTTAACGATGCCGGTTTTTATGCCGATTTCCTGACTGAGCAGCGCGGGTGGCAAAGGGGCCTTTTGTAAGAAGGGCAAGCTTTTAAAGGCTTGAAAAAGAGACATCGTCATCGAACTTGTTGCCATGATTCCGGCCCAAAGACCGCGCAGTAGGGTGTTCATACAGGCCTCCCACTTTTCATCTTCATTATAGGTGATTCCGGGCCGAGGATCACGCTAGGAAGCCCTTGATCCAGGAATCTATGGTGACTTTTTAATAAAACTTTGCCATTCTGTCGGATGCCCTTTGCCGGGGCTAAAAGAAGGATGAGTCTGTGTTTTTAACGCCATTGACATTACTGCAAATTTCTCAGCTTCGTGACTCTGGAGAGCGCGTGCCCTTCAGTGAACGCGAGGCCTATGTCGATGGACTGGGACTTTTAGAGGACCAGGCTTTCGAGGGATTTGAACTGCTGTCTAAAGAAGAGGAGCCCTTACAATTGCTCCTGTTTTTTCATGATCCGCAAATGAATAAGGGCGTGAAAGTGAAAGTGGCGGAAGTGAATCAAGGCGCTTTAAATTTTTCTTGTGACTTCTGTGCGACCCATTTCCCAAAAACGGAAAACTGCGCTCACAAATGGGCGGCCTATGTCACTGTATGGCAAGCTCTGACTTTACATGAAAGCAAGGAGCATAATCCGCTCTTAAGAAAATTGGCGCATGATTTGAAGTCGCCACTTTTTCTAAGTCAGGGAAAAACCAGCGAGGCTCGCAATGCGATACCAAAAGATTGTGAACTGGAATCCTTGAGTCTGGTTTTAGAAGATCATCCCCTATTAAAAGGGGCGCCGCTGCAGTCCTTTTTAAACAAGGATTTTAGCAAATACCGCCTTCAGGATATTAACAAAGAAAAAGAGCTTTTATCGCCGCTGCTTTGGAACATGCCTGAGGTCTTTCGTAAAAAGTTGACGGCCTATTCTGATTTTTACCTGAATGAGGTCAATGAGCAAAACCGCCTGGCCGGGATGATTCGTTATAATTTCAGCAATGGAATGCAAGTCAGTGCGAAGGATATTCTTCGTCACCCCTTGCACCGGGTGGTGCCTCGGGATCTTTTGCCGCAGAAAGCCTCGACGATGTCGGTTTTCAATCAGTGGCCATTGACGCAACAAAAAGAACATCTTTTTGTTAGTCAAAATCTTCGCGAGTTGGAAGAAGTGATGCAGCAACTTTTGGCGACGGTCGCGACAAAATTGCGCCAAAAGAAAATGGATCTTTTTCTGCAAACCAAAGGCACAAATCAACGGGCCCTGCAGATTAAGGACATTGAGTTTGATCCCAGCACAGAACTTGATTGGCGCTGTGAGTTTGTTGAGCGAGATCAGTTAGAATGTGATTTTAAACTGATCAGTGCGACTAAAAAAAGCTTTCAATTTTTTGAAACGATGGCGTTGGATGTGGAAAGCGGAACCTTGTTGGTTCATCCCTGGTTGCGAGAGTGGAATCAACTAGAAGAAGTGCTTTACAGTGTGTCCCAGGAAAACGTCACGTGGGTCCATCATCCCGGGGAAATGCCCATTGTGTCCGTCGTCGGCGAATTAGAGGCCAAATCTGTTTTGAAATATCTGCGATCTCGCCAGATCCCGGCAAAAGTGACAGGCACGAGCGTGATACTGTCTGCGGGACAAGGTCTCATTGCTTTGCAACTTGATGAGAAGGGCGAGTTCTATGTCGAACATAAAGCCCGTATCAACGGTCAAAAAGATCTTTCACGTAAAGGTTTCACTCCGCGCACGACACTTTATCTGCAAGCCATGTCAGAAGGGTTGGCCTTTCTTTTAAACTCGGACGCCAAAGACGTTGCTACCCGCAGCCGCCTTAAGCGGGACTGGGATTTAAAGCTATTAAGGCATCTTGGCATTATCCAGTATCTGGTATTTGAGATTTTAAATCATCACTTCACGGGCGGAACCCTGACGGATGGGCGCGCCGTCACGCGAGAAGAGCTTTTTGCCGCCTTGCGCGAGAAGATTCAGACCTTGCTGGTGAGTGGCTCCGGTCTGGTTTTGGTTCGTGACATGAGCTTGGAAGAACTTTGCTCTAAGGGCGTTTTAACGAACTTCGAAGATTTTGTCCGTAAGACCTTCGAGGTTTTGAATTCGTCAGAATCCTTCTATTCGGAACAAGGCGAAGTGACGATGGAAGGATTGGTGGACCGTGAGTTTCGCCTGATCTACGAAATGCTAAAGGAGTGGGCGCTTTCCACAAACGGCGAAGCCTTTAAGAAATCGCGGACATCTTTGCTATCAAAGATTTGGAGCGGCGATCCTGATGCCGACCCTTATCTTGCTAAAGGCACCTTTCATCTTCCATCGGCCAAAAAAGACGTGTCGCATTTGCATGAAACGCTGGAAACCTTTCAAGCATTGATACCTTTTGGCTTTCAGATTTACTTCAATGGTCAGCCTTTGCAAGAGTTGCGGGAAGATGAATTCAAAGTGGATTTCATTCTGCAATCGGACGATGAAAAACGTGATATCAATTGGTTTGAGCTGAATCCGAAATTCTTCCTGCGTGGCGAAGAAATAGACCCTATGAATATGCGCAACTTTGGCAGTGGGGGAGTGATCGAATATCAAGGCAAGCTTTACCTGGTTCCTCGCAAGCAAATGCCTTCGTTGCGTCGTCTTGAAAACTTCTGGTTGAAATTGCAAAAGGGTAAAAAAGATTCGGCGAAAAAAAGTATTGGCGACAAAGTTTATCAATTGCCTCGACACCAAGTTTTGGAATTGCTGGCTCTGCGCGCTTCAGGGGTGGGAATACGTGGTGATGAAGAGTGGAAAAAGCTTTGTCAGTTCTACGACAGTTTGGGGCTGGAGGATCGTGAGATTCGTATACCGAAAACCGTCAAGGCCCATCTGAAACCTTACCAGTTAAAGGGCGTGCAGTGGTTGCAAGATCTTTATCGCTTGCGTTTAGGCGCTTTGCTTGCGGATGACATGGGTTTAGGGAAAACTCTGCAAACACTTTGTTTCCTGGAAGATTTGCGCACTCAAGGAGAACTGGGACAGGTTTTGATTGTGGTGCCATCGTCGTTGATTTTCAACTGGCAAAGCGAAGTGGAAAAGTTCACTCCAGAACTGCCTTTTCGCGTCTTTACGACTAAAGAGCGCAATAGTATTGGCAAGAAGCTGGAGCTTAAAGAAGACATCGTCATGGTGACCACTTACGGCCTTTTGATGGAAAATGAAGACTTCCTGAATCAATATCAATGGAAGGTCTTAATCTTCGACGAAGCGCAAAACCTTAAGAACATCACCACCAAAAGAGCCAGCTCGGCCCGCTCCCTTAATGCGCGATTCAAAATCTGCCTGACGGGAACTCCGATGGAAAATCATTATGGAGAATTTTACTCGTTGGTGGATCTTCTGGTTCCCGGCAGTTTGGGTCGACTTGAAGACTTCCGTCGCCAGTTTGTGAACACCGAAATGGTCAGTCGCGAAGAGATCGAAGACTTGAAGCTGAAAATGAAGCCGTTGCTTTTGCGAAGAACCAAAAAAGAAATTTTGGATCAGTTGCCGGACAAGCAAGAAACCAAGGTCAGCATTGCTTTTGAGGATCGCCAACGCGAAATCTATCGGGACATTGCGCTTTCTTATAATCAACGCGTGCAAGAAAGCCTTTTGACTCAGGCCGAGGCCAGCGTGCAGTTGCAAATGTTGACGGCCTTGTTAAGGTTACGTCAGGCATGCTCGGACCCAGCGGCGTTGCCGAATGTGCGCTATGACAGAGTACCACCAAAATTAGAGGCGCTTTTGGATTCCCTCCAAGAAGTGGTGGAGTCTGGCGAAAGTGCACTGGTCTTCACGCAGTTCATTCAGACATTGGAACACACGGTGGAACTGCTGAAGAAGTCGAACATTCCTGTTTTTGCGTTGCATGGGGGCGTGCCGACAAAACAGCGACAAAAAATATTGGCCGATTTCAACGCCACAAAAGGCGGCGCTGTCCTGGTGATGACTTTGAAAACGGGCGGTGTCGGTTTAAATCTGACCAAAGCAAGTTATGTCTTTCACTTGGAACCCTGGTGGAATCCTTCCGTGGAAAATCAGGCGACGGACCGAGCCCATCGGTTGGGACAGAATAAAGCCGTGCAGGTTTTCCGCTATATCATGCATGAATCCCTGGAAGAAAAAATCGAGTTGCTTAAAGGACGCAAAGACAAAAAGTTTCAGTCTTTATTTTCGTCAGCAGAAACAGCTGGAGAACTAGGGCCGGGATCGGGCGCGCTCAGCAAAGATGATTTCGATATTCTTCTTGGCTTAAAGTAGTTCCGCAGTATTCAGTTACAGTTTTTGATTGACTCCGGAGCCCTCTCTGCGCGAAGTTCTTCGCCACAACTAGGGGTGCTAGCGACCATGGGGGTTGCTGGCTGAGAATGACCCTTTGAACCTGAAAGAGATAATGCTCGCGCAGGGAAGGTTATGAAAAACATACGCATGCTGGCGTTCGTCAGCTTTCTGACACTGACTTTTTCCACAAAATTATTTGCTGAAGATCTGACCTCAAGTACGGTGTCAGAATCTGATATTCCTGCCGTCAAAGTCGTGGAAATCGCCGAAACGGACAGTGACGTCTCTGGATTCTTCGATGTCTCGACCAAAGAGCTTCCGGCATCATTGCGAGTTCTTTCCGCGAAAACAATGACGGAAAGTAATATTCAAAAGCTTTCTGATGTGACGCAAGTCGAAGCGGCCGTATCCAACAGCTACAATGCCGCTGGCTATTGGGATGCGCTGTCCATTCGCGGATTCGTTTTGGACAATCGCACCAGCTATTTACGCGACACTTTGCCGATCAATGCCGAGACCTTTATCGCCTTAGAGAACAAAGAACAGATCGATATTTTAAAGGGACTCAGTGGAGCGCAAGTGGGGGTCGCGAGTCCTGGTGGTGTTATCAATTACAAAGTCAAAAGACCCACAACTCAGGATCTGCGAGACGTCCGAATGGAAGTCAAAGAACGTGGTGGTTTTTTGACGGCGGTGGATGTTGGCGGTCGCTGGTACGGAGCGGAAGATTTCGGTTACCGTCTGAACTTAGCGCAAGAAAGTTTGCGACCTGAGTTAAAGAATGCGGATGGCAGTCGCTCCTTGGCGGCCTTTGCGGGTGATTGGAATCTTTCCGCAAACTCGTTATTCCAAGCTGAAATTGAATGGTCGCGAAGATCACAACCGAGTCAGGCGGCATTTAGCTTATTAGGGACAAAGCTTCCCGAACCGGTCGACCCGCGCTTGAATCTGAACAATCAATTGTGGAGTCAACCCGTCGTCTTTGAAGGTCTGACAGGAAGCCTTGGTTTCAAATACTCTTTTGCAGCGAACTGGAGTGCCTCCATTACCACAGCCTTTCAGGATCTGACCACGGATGATAGATTGGCTTATCCCTACGGTTGTTCCAGTGAAAACAACTATGACCGTTATTGTTCTGATGGAACTTTTGATCTTTACGATTTTAGAAGTGATGGGGAAAAACGTCGGACCTCTTCATTGAAGTCCACAGTAGACGGCCTGCTGCACACCGGAGTGATAAAGCATAAGCTGAGTTTTGGGGTTTTGACGTCGCAGCAAAAAACGCGGGTACAGAAGCAAGCCTATAACTACGTGGGCGTAGGCAACGTCGATGGCACGGCTCAGCTTCCGGCTGATCCCGCGTTGACCGATGAGGGCACTCATCGTGATTCCGTCACCACGGACTTTTTTGTTTTTGACAATTTGACCTATGAAAAATGGAATTTGTGGGTAGGGATTCGTTACAGCCACATCCAGCGCGATAGCATCCGTACCGACGGCAGTCGTTCGGTGGCGCATGAACAAGGTTTCCTCTTACCTTGGTTGGGGTTGTCCTATGAATCTGAAAAATTTATGACCTACGTCAGTGCCAGTCAGGGCGCTGAATCGTTTGTAACTCCAAATAAAGCTGACTACGTCCATGCCGGAGAATACTTACCAGATGTGACCAGTCATCAATATGAAATCGGCCTGCGCGGCTTAGAAGACAACACCTGGTTCGTGACGGCTTTTCAAATTGACCGTCCGTTGATTCTTGATCAAAAGCCTTTGTATCAGGTCGATGGCAGAGCTGAACATCAGGGCCTTGAAATCGGCGGAGATGTGCAGTGGGGACACTGGCATTTGGAAGGAAGTGCGATGGCACTCAAAGCGCGCCGCAAGGACGCGCGCATTGCGGCGACCTTGAATGAGAAAACCCCCATTAATGTTCCCAGTCACACCTTGCGTGGGCAAGTGTCTTACAAGGTGTCAGAACTTAAAGGTCTGACCTTGTCTTCGCGAGCACTGCATGAAGGTCCTCGTGCGGTGACGGCCGACAATGAAGTGACGCTTCCAGCCTGGACTCGTTGGGATGTTGGAGCTTCTTATGCCGTGACTTTCCTGCAAACCAAGATGCAGTGGCATTTGTCAGTGCAGAATATTTTGGACACGCGCTTTTGGAAAGAGTCTCCTGAGCAGTATGGTCATCTTTATCTATACCCTGGCGAGGCTCGAACCCTATGGTTGAGTGTGCAAGCCGCACTTTAACATAGTGCTCTTTTCGTCTGGCCGCCTTAAGCTAAGGATATGAAGATCTTTACCGTGGGCTACGAAGGCTGCGACATCGAAGAATTCACAGAAGGTCTTAGGGAAAAGGGTGTCACCCATGTCGTGGACATCCGCAAAAATCCTTTGAGCCGTAAACGGGGGTTTTCGAAAAAGAAGCTGGGCGAAGAACTTGCCAAGAAAGACATTGCGTACACTCATATGCCCGGTCTGGGAGTTCCGACCTTGTGGCGCAAACAAGCTAAAACCCATCTGATCACCAGAGAAAAAATGTTTCGCGATTACGTGAAAAAGGTTTTACCAAAACAGCAGGACGAGATCTTAGAGCTTTTGAAAATGGCGAAGAAAAAGGGGCTCACCTTACTTTGTTATGAATCCGATGCGTTGGATTGTCACCGCCGTTATATCGCCGAGGAAATGAACCGTCATAAAAAAGGAAAATTAAAAGTTGAAAATCTGGTATTGAAAGATCAGGAAGAAATTTTTCTTTTCAGTATCGGTAAAAGAGGCCGAGTCGAAAGCCACTCTTAATCGTCCAAATAGGACTTGAGTTCTTTCAGGTGATAGTTCCAACCTACTTTAAAATCTTTCATCACGGACGCTCGTTGTGTCTCGGGAAGACTTTCCCAGCCCTCGTGTTTCACCGTTAGGGTGCGCACAGTTCCTTTATCTTCAATCAGGAAAGAGCATTGGGTGTCGGCATTTTTCGGCCAGTTTTTTTCTCGCCACGTAAAAATAAGATGCTTTTCATTTTTGACCGCGAGGACTTTACCCGAAGCCAGTTGTTTTTCCCCTTCGTCATCTTCCCAGGGTTCTTTGAATGTGCCACCGACCTTGGCTTGCAAAATGACGTCATCACTCCACCAGTTTTCTAGCTCGCTGGAATCCGTTAAAGCCTTCCAGATCCAGGCTGTCGGGGCTTTAATAGAAATAGAAAGTTCGATGACGTCTTTCATGCAGAGACTCCTCAAATTTAGATGCCAAACTTCGTGCGGATTTTTTCAATATCCTGAATATGGGCCCGGATCGTCAAGGTGACGCCGCGATTGTCGTAGTTTTCCGACAGCACACGCATTTTAGCGCGGATTTCACCGATAGCCCCTTGGACGTCATAAGGAATGAGCAATTCCTGATCAATCATCGCTGTTTCAAAATGTTTGATCAGACGAAGGCGCAAATTGGCGACATCTTCTTTGTTATGAGCGGAAAGGAAAAGGGCTTCGGGATATTCCTGTTGAAGTTTTTCCCGCTCCTCGGCGGACAGGCGATCGACTTTGTTTAAAACCAAAAGGCTGTCAATATCGCTGGCACCAACTTCATCAAGAACGGCTCGGGTCACTTGCAGTTGTGAGCGGAAGGTGGGGTCCGAAGAATCCACCACGTAAAGAAGTAAAGACGCATTTGCTGCCTCATCCAAAGTGGATTTAAAGGAAGCTACGAGATCATGAGGAAGTTTCTTGATAAATCCCACCGTGTCCGAGATCAAAATTTTTGGTCGTGACTCCGGGTACAATACACGCACGGTCGTATCCAAAGTCGCAAACAATTTATCCGCGACTAAAACTTCGCTTCCGGTCAAAGCGCGCATTAAAGAGGACTTGCCTGCGTTGGTGTATCCGACCAGCGCTACAGAAATTTCCTGATTGCGACGAGAACGACGCGTGATGTGCTCCTGAGAAATCGCTGCCAATTCATGTTTCAGTTCTTTGATGCGGTCACGGATTTTACGACGGTCTAACTCGACACTGGTTTCACCAGCCCCTTTCCCGCCGATTCCGCCGCCGCCACGATCTTCACCACCGCTGGTTTCGCGCAAGCGTGGCGCCACGTAAGTCAAGCGAGCGATTTCCACCTGAAGGCGGGCTGCCTTGGTTCGCGCATGGCGACTGAAAATCTCGATGATCACGCCGGTGCGATCCAAAACTTGAGCGCCTGTGGCGCTTTCTAAATTGCGAAGTTGGGAAGGGGAAAGATCACAGTCAAAAATAACGACCTGAGCCTTTTCTTGAGGCACGTCAGAGTCTGCATCCAAAGAAAGGTCTTCACTTTCTTCCGGCACCTCTGCAAAGTCGTCTTCCTCGGCTGCGAATTCATCGGCTTCATCTTCATCTTGGTTTTTGAAACGCAATGCTGCTTTGTGTTTCTTTTTTACCACTAAGGGGCCAATCACGCCTGTGCCCCCGGTCCAAGAGGCGAGCTCTTTCAGCTTTCCATCGCCGAGGACCGTGCCACTTTTAGTGGAATTGCGTTTCTGGGATGTTTGTCCCACCACTTCGTAGCCTAAGGTTGTTACTAACCGGGACAGTTCTGCTAAAGAACCACGGGTTTCCTCGTCAGATACGCGGGGAAGTTGCACGCCCACAAGGACAGCTTTCAATTTTGATTTATTCAGAATGTCCATTGGCCACCGTGAAGAAAGGGATAAATTTCCGGCACTATAGCAGAATTCCCATGGTTACGAAATGGAATTTCGGGTATAGTCCGCCATAAATTAAAGGAAGAAATACTCGTGGTTCAGATCGGTCAATACAACAAACTTAAAGTCGTCAAACACGCTGATTTTGGCGTTTTTCTGGATGGTGGTGATGATGGCGAAATTCTTTTGCCTTTAAGATACATGCCGGACCCTTGTGAAGTGGGGGACGAGCTTGAAGTTTTTATCTGCTATGACTCTGAAGATCGTCTTTTAGCCACCACCGAAGAGCCTTTTGCGCAGGTGGGGGACTTTGCCCACCTTAAAGTCAAAGCCATAGAAAAAGTAGGGGCATTCTTGGACTGGGGCTTAACCAAGGACCTTTTTCTTCCCTACAGTGAACAAACCCGCGAACTGCGTGCGGGTCAATATGTGATCGTGTTCATTTACCTGGATAAGAGTGATCGAATCACCGCATCCATGCGTCTGGATCGCTTTATCGAAAAAGAACCGGGGAATTATCAGGAAGGCGAGGCGGTGAACTTATTCATCGCCGCCAAAACGGATTTGGGATTTAAAGCGATTATCAACGGCCGTCACTGGGGCGTCCTTTATCAGAACGAAGTCTTTCAACCCCTTTATCATGGTGAAAGAGTGAAGGGTTACATCAAACAAATCCGTCCCGATGGAAAGATCGATCTCAGTTTGCAACAACTCGGGCACAAAGGTTCTGACGATATCGGTGAAAAGATTCTGGATCTTTTAAAACAAAAGCGCGGATTTCTTCCTTTAACTGAAAAAACCGCGCCTGAAGAGATTTATAAACTTTTTGGCGTGAGCAAAAAGAAATATAAAATGGCTTTAGGCGGCCTTTATAAAAAACGTCTTGTGACGATTCAGGACGATGGCATCAGGCTGGTGGAGGACTGATGCTGTCTTGATCCTTCGGTCGATCTTGATGACCGACAGGAGGCAGATCCGCGAAGGCCGGCCCCTCAATAACTTTTCCATGGCAATCAAATCGCGAACCGTGGCAGGGACAATCCCAGGATTTTTCCAGCGAGTTCCACTGCACAATGCCCGCCAGATGCGGGCATACCGCCGACAGAAACTCAAGATGGCCGACCTCGTCTTTGTAGACGGCCACTTTTTTTAAACCCAAGTTTACGACAGCGCCTTCTCCCTCGGGTATGGACTCAAAAGATTTTACGTGCTCTGGCGTGAAATACTCGGTGTACTGAGCTGCCACGTTGGCATTTTCAGCAATAAACTCTTTCGCCGCCCGCAAGTTCACTCGGCCGGGATCATAAAGTTCGTGCCAGGGATTAGGACGATGGGTGATCTGATCGCGAATTAAAATTCCGCCCACCACACAATGGGTCATACCGTTTCCCGAATCACCGGTGATGACGTAGACGTTGTTCTTATCCATCGGATTGTGTCCTAAGAACCCCATGCCATCGACAGGCTCCATCACTTGACCGGACCAGTGATAGCGCACGGACTCGATCGGAAAACGAGCACGAGCCCACATCTCCAATTTTTTTAAGGTCTCTTCGGGATGAGAATTTTGTCCCGTCTTGTGATCTTCTCCACCGACCAAGATCAAGTCATGCGTGACCGAGTAGGGAGTTGTGCGAATATAGTGATAAGGGTCGCCCGTATCCCAACAAAGAATATGGGGAAAGCGGCCTTTGGTGATCAGTCCACCAATCACGTAAGTTCGGTAGGGCGCTTGTTTGGTGTGAATGGCGAACAGGTCGTTGATGGGGGAATTGGTCGCCACGACGATGTTTTGCGCTCGAACAGTGTGTCCTTCGCGAGTGGTGACAAAGGCCTTTTCGCCACCTTGTACATCGACAACCACGGTCTGAGTGAAGATGGCCTGGTCCTTTCTTAAAATAGCGTCCGCCAGTCCTCGCAGCAGTTTCATCGGATGAAGTTGAATTTGTCGGGGAAAACACAGACAAGTTCCGCAGTCGAAACCCACGGGGGGCTGTTGCACCAGCTTCACGATAAGGCCGGCTCGACTGGCGGCACGGAATTCCTCTTCTAGAGTCGTAAGATGGTCGCCTTCGGCTAAAAAAAGATAGCCATCTACGTGCTGCATTTCACATTCGATGCCTTCTTCCAGAATGATTTTTTCAATCTCTTCAAGGGCCGCTTGATGACTTTCCGCCGCCATGAAGGTTTTTTCTTCGCCATGCAATCTTTCAATCTCAAAATAGCGATCATCTAGTGCAGTGGTGAAGTGGGCGGTTGTTCTTCCTGATTGACCACTTCCCAGTTCGTGCGCCTCCAGAATACAGACGGATCGGCCTTCTTTCATAAGAAGATAAGCAGTGATCAACCCGCCCAGGCCGCCGCCGACGATACAAGTGTCTACCATCAGATCTTTGTCTAAGGGTTTGGTTGCCGGCATTTCTACAGAGTCGAGCCAATAAGTGTGTGTTTCGTGAGTATTGTATGTATTCATGCCTCTATTTTATAGTGTTGCGCCGCTGTGGCCAGATGTATAGAGACAAGGTCGGTCCAGCGGCATTCGTTTTCCATGCCCTGTGAAGTAAACTTTTGCCATGACCAGGAAGAATCTTTTCTACGTGGTGCTCGCTTTTGTTGTCGGCGTTTCCGTCTGGCTTTTCTATGTCAATCGTGGCCTCCGCGAAACGCAAAGTCTGCTGATCGAGCGCACCGAAAGGCCTACGCGCACGGTGGCGGCGGTGCCGGACTCGCGCATGTCGGCCCAAAGAGCGCGGTTGCAATCAGAGATCAATGTCCTTCAACAGCAGATCAGCTCGGCCCGGGATATGTTGGTCAATCAGCAACGCCTTTTGCAGGAAATGCGCGCGCGCACTCAGGCTGCACAGAATCAGAGTCCTGCATCGGCAACGCCTCAGCTATCGTACGGGGCGCAGTTGCGATCAACGTCCAATCAGATTCAGGATTTTTTAGAGGATCTCCAAGGTTTTGATCGGATCCAAGAGGATATCAATCGCCATGCCGCTGATTTGATGCGAGATCAAAGCAGCCAGGCGCAAATGTTGAAAGAGCAGCTGGATCAGGATATTCGCAATATGGAGGCGGCGGTGCGTGAGACGCAGGAACAATGGACGTTTTGGGCTTACAATGGAAATTACATCAACGAAAAAACGGCCCGTCTGTCAGAACTGCAAAGTCTTTTGGAAACGCAACGACAGCAAATCGAAAATCTGAAACAACAGCGAATGAATATTTCAGCTCAGGTGTTGGCCAACAGCCAAGCTATTCAAAACGAAAAACAACAGGTCTTAGCGGACCTTGAGCAAACACGCTTGAATATTCGTGATGAAATCGCAGCATTGCGCCAGGAGATGGCGCAGATGCAACAGGCCCAATTTCAGATGATTGTCAGCCAGTCCACACTAAATTCTCAGATTCGACAAGTTCAGGAAAATGTCCGTCGTCAGCAAGAACAGATAAGGACTTTAGAAGCGAACTTGCGCCAAAAAAACGAAGAACTCAGTCTGCTTCGTTAACGGTCTTTTTATATCTTAGTAAGAGTCGCACCACGGTTGAGGCGTAATGACCTTTTGAATTTCGCCCGCGCGCATGTACAGAAACTCAGAACCGACAGCAAGACGCAGGCGTTGAGTTCGTTGCGAAGGAATGGCTGCGGTCACGATTTGTCCATAGCCCAAACTGTCGGTCGTTGTTTCGCCTTGAAGGCCTTTTAAACTCCAGCGCACCCGACGACTTGCCAAAGGCTGCAAGTCGGCCTCGGAAAGAATGGTCGAAATTGTTCCTTCGGAATCGCGGCAAAGAAGGCGGAAGTGAATAACAACGAGATGTTCTTGATGACAGTTCTGGGAGCGGGAATATCCGTATCCAGTTGCACAGGTATTAAAAGCCTTCTCGGAAAAGCCCAGGGCGTCTCGATCCCTTTCAAGCTGAAGATGACGTTGAATCGCCAAGTAATCAACGGCAGACGTTTCTTCAGCTTCTGTCGCTTCTACAGGGACAGTTTGAGACGTTTCCTTCTTTGAGGTCGTCGAGCAGGCTGTAACTAGAAAAAGTGGCAGTAGCAGTATTAGTAATCTCATTTACTTCCTTCGGCGCATGAGGGGTGTGTTTTAGATTATTGAAACATTATGACATAAATGAGTTGCCGGGTTCAAAGATCGCAAAAACGCCCAACTTGTGGTCGGCCTCCCGCCACCGCTTCATGGTGGTCGACGACTTGTTTTGAGATTTTTCCATTCTGACTCCACAGTGTCGCTTTATTCTGCTTTTAACGAAGGAGATTTTATGAGATTCAAAAAACAGCTAGTCACAGATCTGCAAGTATTCATGGCTTTAAGTCTCGTGTTGGCGCTAAACGCTCCGGCGGTGGCACAAACGGAAGGTTTTCACGGAAGATCTCAAGAGGATCATCGTGCGGCATTTGATGCTTGTCGTGAAGAATTGGGTTTGCCAGAGCCAACCCCAGGAGAAAGACCGCAGGCTCCTGACGAAGAGACAAGGGAAAAAATGGACGCGTGTCTGAAGGAAAAAGGTTTCGAGCCACCGAAGTTCGGGCGGGGCCCGCAGGGAGGAAGACCGCCTCGACCAAACGACTCCAGTTCTTCCGGAGTGCAATAAAGAAAGGGCTCTTGAGCCCTTTCTTATTTAATTTCCGCAAACTTCATCTAAAGAAACGCGGTATTTTTCTGGTTTGAAGATTCGGCCCAGTTTGCCTTTAATGCCACCTGAACCTTGACGTTCAATGGTGCACTTTTCGATATTCGCGAACTGATCCGAAAGCATAAGTCGATGAAGACTGATGCGCAGGGTATTCAGATTTGTCGTCGCTTTGACTTTGTTAAGAAGTGCCGATGTCAATGAGTTACCGGCCTGAAGAACATGAAGGATGTCCGTGATACCCAGTTGATAACGTTTGTATTCAGCGTCGTAAACTTCGCGCAAGTTTGCTTCAGCGACAGAGGCCGCTTCAAACTGGCGATGCGCTTCTTGCAACGCCCCCAAGGTGGATTCAATCAATTGGGCCTGGTCATAGCGCAACTCTTGCTTGCGCAAACGCAGTTGTTCAACATTCAGATTTGAAAGTTCCAGACTGGGGAAGTAGCCAAAACCCATATTGACCGAGCCGGTGGAAGTGACCGAACTAAAGGCGCCTCCAGAAGCAGGGCGATTGATTCCCAAAGAGCTGCCGGTCAGGAAGCTGAAAGCCTTGCTCCATTTGTTGTATTGAGCTGCCGTGATCAAAGCATTCATTTGCGTCGTCTCAGGCGAACTTTCATGAATCTTTTCAAGAAGAGCGATCGGCGTGAGCGTTTCTGCGCTAGAGGCGGCAACATTCGCCGGCTCGAAAACAATTTCCTGTGTCAGTTCAAGCCCGAGCATTTGTCGTACAGAGGCTTTTTCTCTTTTGATCAACTCATCGACCTGAGACACTTGCACTAAGGCATTTTTCGCCTGAGCCTGTGCTTGCAGGTATTCTTCCTTGCGGATGATTCCCACCTCGGCAGGAAGACGAAGGGCTTCAGCAATCTGCTCGTAGTTTTCATACTGCTCTTGCAGGGCATTGCGAAGTTCGATGTCGCCCAAGACTGTCAAATACACAGAGTAAGCGGAAGCATAACCATTCAACTGCGCCAGATAGTAGGATGTTCCTTGAGCGCGCAGAAGATAGGTGTTCTCTTTCAGATCCAACCAACTGCTGGGCATAAGGAAAGGCAAGAGCATGCTCACGGAAGTCAGCATGAAGCTAGGGCCACTGGAAATCACTGCACCCAGATTGACAGAGGGAAGAAGGTTGCCGCGCGCGATCGACACTTGCGTCTTTGCTTGCTGAACTTCATTCAAAGCAATTGCGATATCGATATTGCGGGAAAGATAAAGTTCGCGCAGAGAGGTTGGATTGATCTTCACCGGGCCTTGCTGTTTTTTGGGGGCGGTAAAGGCTGTTGTCGCGACCAAAAAAAAGGTCAATACCAGAGTTAGAAATTTCATGTGGAACCCTCCCTCATTGATGTGACCCACAGAGTTATTAGGCGCCGAGCTAGTTGTCAAACACGTCTTTATTCGGAACCCAAATTACCATGGGGTCCCAAGAGGAATTCATATAGCTGTTCCAGGGCGGGATACGAGGATGAGAAAGCTTTAATGCTTGGGCGCCTATGTTAAAATCTTAAGAAGCAGAAAAATAAGATCGATTTCGCGGGAGTTGCACGTTGGAAGACCAGAAGTCGTTTCAGTACGCCTTTAATCAGAGAAATAACATGCTCGTGGTGTCCCTTACGGGGGAAATAACCAGTCAAGTCATACCGGCCTTGGAAGCCTGTCGACAAGAGTTGTTAGGTAAAACGGAAATCAGTCGGGTCGTTATCTATTTTCAAGATGTTGACACTATCAGTTTGGATGCGGTCCCGTTGTTGGCGCAGATGCAAAGGGAGATTCGCGCGAAGCCGGCGGATTTACGCTTGGCTTCGCTGCGCGAAAGTCTGAAGGAAAAACTTATCCGTATGGGAGTGGTTCGCGGTCTGGAGGTCGCCGACGACCTGAAAACCGCGTTGCTGTCGTTCTAACTATTTACAGAAGGCGATTTTGCTAATGGCCCTTTGGACTTTTTTGAATTTCTGAGAGCGAGCTTGAGGGCGCAGGACATCCCAGTAGGACTTTCTTGAAAACAAGGACTCTTGGGTCTCGAGCTGTTTATCCAGCATTGCAAGGCCACAGCGGAAGGTCGCTGCTGGAGAGTCAGCGTCCCCGCGGCGACAGCCGTCAGCGTAAACTTGCTCTCGTCCTTTATGCAGTTGTAGAAGACCTTTCAAGGTTCCGTTGGGACCTTTCGCCGTTACGGATTTAGCGCAGGAACTTTCCAAGTGCACCATGGTGTTAATGATCATCACCCACACCATTTCTTTGCCATTGTCATTTAAGGAGTTGAACGCTGGACAGACGGCCACGAGATCCGGAGTTCCTTGATAAAGGTATTCATAACGATCTTTGTGCATCTCTTGCGCTATCGTCTGTCCCCAGGTGCCTAAACCGTCTTCATCAACGAAATTGTCGCATTTGTCGGCGAAGGTCATGACCTCGGTCACATCAATCAAGTCTTCCACGGTGGACTGCGCGGTGACGGTGTTGCGAAGTTCACGCAGTTGTTTAGCGGCCATGTTTTGCGTAGAGCTGCTGCATTCCACACAAGCACTGCTTTGCGTTCTGTTTGCGTTCGCTTGAAATGCAAACATGATGGAAAGTATCGAAAAAATAATAACTCGCATAGGCATCTCCGTACTTTTGTACAAAGCAAACATGATGCCTAAATCTCAAAATAAAATGGGAAGGCGTAGGAGCCTTCCCATTGTCAAACTTGCGAACAAGCGATTGCCAAAAATGCGACTGTCTCAGAGTGAGACTAGTCTTGGTACTTCTTCTTCCCAGGACGGAAGCGTTTAATACCGGGATGATCACGGCGCTCGCTGCGTTCTCCGCCACCGCGCTCGCTACGCTCAGAGCGTTCTTGGCGCTTTGGCGTATGACGAGGACCTGAAGCCTCTGCTCGAGGGCGATACCCCGTCACAGGATTGATCTCGGCACGTTCTTGACGTTCCGCGCGCGGAGCAAAACTGCGCTCGGTGCGTTCACCACGATCGCTACGTTCACTTCGTTCAAAACGACGTCCGCCGCCACCAGAGCTATAGCCACCACGACGGTAACCACCACTGCGACCACCACCGCTATCTCCACGACCGCGTGTGAAACGGCTGTCGTTAGGATCACGAGGCAATAATTCGCGAGGAATACGATCGCCCATGTAGTCCAACATCTGATCTTTCTTCACGAAGACTTTCGGGAAGTAAGCCACGATGAAGCGAGCCAGAAGCTCTTCTTTAGAGAAGTTTTGTAAATTAATGTCTTCGCTTTGAATCAGATCTTGAATCAAATCATTCGCTAATTGCAGCTCAGCACCTTCTGCCGGCATTGTGCTTACGCGATCCAAAACATCTTTGATCTTAAGACCAGCGACTTCGTCTGCAGAAGGAACAACACCTTTTGTCAGTACGGCCTTCGTGCTGATCATGACCCGACGAAGAAGATTCAACTGTTCAGGGTTTACCAGCGTGATCGCTGTCCCTTTTTGCCCGTTACGGCCGGTACGACCGATACGGTGAACATAGGATTCCGCATCCCAAGGCAAAGAGTGATTGATAACGTGAGTCAGGTCTTTGATATCCAAACCACGTGCGGCCACGTCTGTCGCCACGATCACTTTTACTTGGCGTTGCTTGAACTTTTTCAAAGTCGCTTCACGCTCTTGTTGGGATTTATCACCATGCAAAGAATCTGCAGGGAATCCACGTTGAGTCAGAATGTCCGCAAGCTCTGCCACTTCCATTTTCGTTTGGCAGAAGATGATGCCGTAGAACTCGGGCAGTGTTTGTAACAAGCGGCCGATAACTTCCGTTTTAGAGGAATCTTTCACCGTGTAGTAAACTTGCTCAATCGTATCGGCAGTGCCAGTGGATTTATTGATCTGAACCGTCTCAGGGCTTTCCAAGTACGTTTCAGCAATACGGCGCACATCACCGCTCATTGTTGCCGAGAATAACCAGGTACGGCAGGCCGCACGGTGAGAAGTCTCGCCCTCAGAATGGGTGGCTTTCAAGATGAACTCAAGGTCATCTTTGAAGCCCATGTTCAGCATTTCATCGGCCTCATCAAGCACGACCGTTTTTACATTTTGCAGTTTGATAATTTTTTGCTCTAGGAAATCCACAAGACGGCCGGGTGTTGCCACCACGATGTGCGCGCCTCTTTTGATACCTTCGATTTGTGTGCGGTAGCTAGAACCACCGTAAATCGTAACTACACGTAGGCCTTTTTTCTTGCCTAGCAAAGTCAATTGCTCGGCCACTTGAAGAGCCAACTCACGGGTTGGGCTCATCACTAAAGCTTGAGTGTCTTTGGTGGAAGCATCGATAGACTCTACAAGAGGGATACCGAATGCGGCTGTTTTTCCTGTGCCTGTTGATGCAAGACCGATGAAGTCTTGAGCTCCTGCTAGGAGAATAGGCAAAGCTTGGCGTTGGATGGGGGTCGGTGTCGTAAAGCCCATGTCCAGCATAGCGGCCATCACCGGCGCGCTCAGACCAAAGCTTTCGAAACTATCGACAGTTGTCAATGGAGTCATTAAAGGGAACCTTTCAGAATAAGTGGCCCCGAAGATAAACGATCTTGAGAGTAAAAGCTCCCTATTTCTTGGCTTTTTATACGGAATGTACTATTTGCACAACGCGAGTGATCTTACGATAGACTGAATAGAGCTGATCTTTTGATAACTTCCGCCTCTTTTGATCACCGCCCAATAGACCCCTGAGCTCAGCACAATGGCCCCCTTATTTTTTACTTGCTTGGCCATAATTCCGACACCGCAGTCTAAATTCACATAGGGGTCCAAGATGGTTTTTTTCGGGTCTGTGGCGGAAAGGCTTTTATCCTTCGACCAATCGAATTCGCACCAGGGAGCCCATTGGATGTCCTGATACGAGAGTTGCAAAAGCCCCTCCGAATACACGGGTTTTCCAGTCACGGGATCGGTGCCCATGGTCGTTTCCTGCATGCGCGAGGTCGGACTGTAAGCGCTCTCATATTTGGTGATCGCGACAAAGATCTGCGCCCAAACATTGGCGCGCTCATCATTATCGAGTTTGTAGTAGGTGGGGCAGAAGTCTTCGATGTCGTCGGCGCCCGCTAGCAAGGTGTTCCAATCCATGGTGATGATCTTTTGCAAGTACTGAGACCAAAGGGTGCGTTGTGGAGAGTTTGTGCTTTCCCAAGCCAGCGGTTCCATTTTGTAAGAGGGGGCAGGTTCGTCAATGGGCGGTGCAGGGTCCTGGGTTTCTGGCGTCTCGGGGCCAGGATCGACAACGCCTGAACTTTGGTTGGAATCCCCCAGGTGAGTTACTGGAAATTGCCCCGATTGTGAACATCCCGTCGACAGGACCCCAGCAAAAAACAGTGTCGCTGCGGTTATATTGTGTTTAAAGCTTTTGCGAATCGTGGTTGCCATCTCAGAAGCCCTCCACAGAGCTTAAAAAGCAACCCTAAGACCATATGAGCGCGCCGTTGATTTGGCGAAGTGCTTGAAATTCTTAAAGCTTCCCAAGCAGAAAATTCCCGGAAGTTTCATTTTTTGTGTACACTCCTTAAGGTGCATACGAACTAGGCAAAATATTTAAAAATTTTTGGCGCACTTTCGTCTTTTTCACGCTATAAAAAACGCGCTACTCGCGCCTCCGCGCAGGATGTGGAGCGAGCTGGGCTCGCGGAACTGAACTAATTAGGAAACAAGAATGATTCACTTATCAAACATCTCGAAGCAACACGGAAATAAGATCCTTTATCGCAACGGCTCTTTTCAAATCAATGCCGGCGAAAAAATCGGATTGGTTGGGCCCAATGGCGCCGGCAAGACGACGATCTTCCGCATTATCACAGGCGAAGAAGGTGTTGACGGTGGCATAGTTTCTAAATCCGATCGTACGGTGATTGGCTATTTTTCTCAGAACATCGAAGCTATGCAGGGGCGTTCCGCTTTGGAAGAGGTGAAATCAGCCGTCGGCAATATCGGCGATATGCAGGCGCGCATGCAAGAGTGCGAAACTAAGCTGGCCGATCCAGAACTTGACGCTGATGAAATGACAAAAATTCTTGAAGAGTACGGCGAGTTGCAAGGCGAATTTGAGCGTTTGGGCGGTTATGATTTAGAATCTCGGGCTGCCGAAATTCTCACGGGTCTGGGCATCGGTCCTGAGGACTATCACCGTCCGACCGAAAGCTTTTCGGGTGGTTGGAAAATGCGTATCGCCTTAGCCAAGATCCTGGCTTTGAATCCGGAAGTTCTTCTGATGGACGAGCCCACGAATCACTTGGATGTCGAATCCATCATCTGGCTTGAAGAATGGCTGGCAAATTTCCCGGGCGCCATCCTGATGACCAGCCATGATCGTGACTTTATGAATCGTTTGGTGACGAAGATTGTGGAGATCGCGAATAAGACGATCACCGTTTACGGCGGTAACTATGACTTCTACGAAAAAGAACGCGAAATTCGTTTGCAACAATTGATCGCGGCGGCCAAACGCCAGGAAGATATGTTGGCAAAAGAGGAAGAATTCATCGCTCGCTTCGCTGCGCGGGCCTCACATGCGGCGCAAGTACAGTCGCGCGTGAAAAAACTTGAAAAAATCGATCGTATCGAAATTCCGCCGGAAGAGGCCGAAATTAAATTCGAATGGCCCGTTCCGCCTCGTGGTGGTGACGAGGTCGTGAAGTTTGAAGGACTTTCGAAAATCTGGAAACGTGACGACGGCAAAGAAAAATTAGTCTTTTCCGGCGCCAATGCGTTGGTGAAGCGGATGGATCGCATTGCCGTGGTCGGTGTGAACGGAGCGGGGAAGTCCACCTTGTTGAAAATAATCGCGGGGCACGCGGAGCCGACCGACGGTGCCGTGACCATCGGGGCTTCCATCAATCTGGGCTATTTCAGTCAGAACTCTTTGGATGTTTTAGATCCGAAAGCGACAATCCTGGATGAGGTGCATGCACGCATGCCGAATGCGGGATTGGGTTTTGTGCGCAGTCTTTTAGGTGCCTTTAAGTTTTCCGGCGAAGAAGCGGAAAAGAAAATCTCGATCCTTTCGGGTGGTGAAAAGTCGCGCGTGGTGTTGGCGACAATTCTGGCCCAACCTGTGAATCTTTTGATTCTGGATGAGCCGACAAACCACTTGGATATCAAGTCGCGTGAAGTGCTGTTGGAAGCAATTAAAAATTTCCCGGGCACTGTGATGATTGTAAGCCATGATCGTCATTTCCTCAGAGAAATCACCACCCGCGTTTTTGAGGTGGATAAAAACCAAATCCGCATCTACGAGGGGAACTACGAGTATTACACGCATAAAAAACATCAAGAAGCCCAGGCGTAATGACGGGCCGTCACCTGGATCTTCGCTCTTTTAAAATTCCTTTGGGGAAGTTAGCCCCGTTGGAAACTTTTAAAACGCGTCAGGGCGACGTTTTATCTTATCGCTTTTATCCTGCCTGGTGTGAAGATCTGATTGTTCTATACCACGGCGTCGGCAGTGACAGTCGCTATATGTGTGTTCTGGCCTCGGCCTTGGCGAAGGCGGGTTATGCCAATGTAGTTACACCGGACTTTCGCTGTCACGGCGCCAGCTTGAACTCGTCTGATCGTATTTCTCCTAACCAGTTAGACATCGACCTTGAAGAGCTTCTGATCCACATAAAAATGCAAAGGGCCGTTGCCAGAATAACTCTCGCCGGGCACTCGTTAGGCGGGGGATTCACACTTAGAATCGCCACCTCGGATTTGCGCACTCAGTTTGCCAAGTTTGTTGCTTTGGCGCCGCGCTTGCCTGAACATTTGCAGGCCTTCTATCCCGGTCATGGCGGCTGGATCAGTGTGCGTGAAGACGGTGGCTTTGTCGTGAACATGCCCGAAGCCTTGCGCAGCGGACAGGAAAAGTTGACGTACAGCAAAGAGTTTTTGGTGGCGGCATCGCCTTCTGAAGATGTCCTGGAGAAGTTAAAGACCCTGGCCCCGCCACTGAAGGTTTTCACTGGTGCGGAAGACGAAGTGGATATTCCGGACCGCCATTCCGAGCTTTTCACAAAAGCGCGCATTCCAGTTGAGATTTTGCCGGAGCTCAATCACCTCACAATTGTCTCAAAGCCGGACAGTTATTTGTCTCGATTTTAAATTCACGCGTTACAGAGTTTCAAGATGAGCTGCGAAGATTAATTTTGCTTTGTGGCGGCACCATAATTCGTTGTTCGCATCAAGCTTCCCCAAAGTCCTGCCGAAGAGTTCTACAGAATAACCAGAATTTTGAACGTAGGTGGTGGTTATGAATTCAGAGGTAGGGGTGTTTGCCCTGCGCCAGGTTTTAGCGTCGACCGCGGTGGTCGGCCCGATCTTGATTCTGATCGGGCTGTGTTATTATCTCTTCAAACAGGACAAGAGAAGCGTTCTTTTGTATTTGTGCGCCGGAGTCGTTTGCACAATCATCGGCGTGGTCTGTTTGTATACCGAGTTTCGGGTGGAAGCGGGGCAGGCTCCCGAGGTTCAGAGAGCCGCCAAGTAATCGAGCTATTGAGTTTTGATTTCCGTCCAGGCGTCTTCGTAAAGTTTATTCTTGTCGCCTAGATCTTGGATGCGCTCGAGGTTCTTTAAGGTGTTCGCCTTAGGGAAGAGTGCTTCGTTGTTTTGCAGCTCTTTGGGAAGTTCTGACTGAGTCTTGTTAAGAATTGGGCCGCCCAAGATCGTCTTGACCTTGTTGATTTCGGCTTCTTTGCTTAAAAGAAAATCAATCAGTTTATGCGCGGCCTCGACATGTTTGGCACCTTTGGTAATGACCAGGTTGTCGATCGCCAAAGTCGCCCCTTCGGCAGGGATGATGTATTCGATTTTTCCGGGCGAACGCGCCGCCGCTTGCAGAGCGTCTGACGAATAAGCTTGAGCCGCGGCAACTTCTTTATTGCTCAAGATATCAATTGTATCTGAAGAAAACATCTTCACATTCTTCTTGGCCTCCAAAAGTGTGGCTTTGGCTTTTGCGATTTCTTCAGGTTTGGTTGTGTTCACGCTGTAACCGTGCATTTTGAGTGCGGCACCCATCGTTTCGCGGACGTCGTCTAAAAGAGCCATTTTTCCGCGAAGTTGATTGTTTCCAAAAAGATCTTTCCAGCTATTCATCGGGCCTTTGTAAAGCTCGCGGTTGACCGCAATGCCGACCGTCGTCCAAATGTAAGGAACGGAGTGCTCGTTCTGTGGATCAAAATTCTGCTTTAAAAATTGCTCAGAAATTTGTGCCTTGTTAGGCAGAAGTTCTGGTTTTAAAGGTTCTAGCAGGTTCATTTTTCGCATGATATCGACCATGTAGTCGGAAGGCACGGCGACATCGATTCCTGAGGCGCCCATCTGCATTTTCGCCAAAAGCTCTTCATTCGAGGAATAATTGGAAATATGGATCTTGATGCCAGTCTGCTGTTCAAACTGGGCCTGCATTTCCGGAGAAAGATAGTTGCCCCAAATTGAGAGGTTCACCACTTTTTCCGAAGAGTCGGCGGCATCTTTTTTCGTACAACCCGCAATGAGCAAAGAAAGAACGGCGGTCGCGATCAATATTCTCGACATTTTTTTAAATCCTTCTTATTGTTAAATGAATGTTAGAACTTCTGAATATAGGTAAAAGTTTTTCCAGTCAAACGGCGTTAAAGGGAATCAACCTTTCTATCGCTGAAGGAGAGTTTTTCTCTCTCTTGGGCCCAAGTGGTTGCGGGAAAACGACGCTTTTAAGAATTATTGCCGGACTTGAGAAGGCGACGTCGGGACAAATTCTGTTGGCTGGTCAGCGCATGGACTCTTTGCCGGCTCAGAGGCGCCCCTTTAACATGGTTTTTCAGCGGCATGCTCTGTTTCCCCATCTTTCTGTCGGCGAAAATATCGCCTTCGGACTTAAACTGAAGGGATTTTCCAAAACTCAAATTGCCGACAAGGTTGCCGAGGTTTTGGCTTTGGTAGAAATGTCTGCCTTTCGCGATCGCAAACCCGAAACTTTGTCGGGCGGTCAATCCCAGCGTGTGGCTGTGGCCCGCGCGTTGGTAAATGAACCGAAAGTTTTGCTCTTGGACGAACCGCTGTCGGCGCTGGATCAGAAAATGCGCGAACATATGCAGAAGGAGCTGCGCGCACTGCAAAGAAAGCTTGGACTTACTTTTATTTGTGTCACGCACGATCAGGAAGAAGCGCTGGCCCTTTCGGATCGTATCGGAATTATGAGTCACGGGATTTTAGAGCAAGTCAGCTCGCCTCGGGATATCTATGAAAATCCTGAGAGTATTTTTGCCTCGCACTTTATTGAGTCGGCAAGCTGTCTCAAAGGGGAGCTGGTCGAAGTCAGTCACGATCTAGCGACCATTCGTTTAGGGGACGGCAGTTTGATCAGGGGGAAAATCGGCGTACCTCCGGACCAACTGAAAGTTGGAATGAATTTGGAGGCCTACGTGCGAAAGGCCTTGGTGTTCGGAGAGCGAAGTAAATGAAGCTTCGCGATTTTTTTCTTCTTCCCGCTCTTTTGTGGTTTGTGGTCTTTATTCTGGCGCCTCTTCTTATCGTCATTGTGGTGAGCTTTGCAACCCGTGGGACTTATGGCGGGCTTGAATGGTCATGGACCTGGCAAAACTATCCCAAGGTTTTTTCGGGCGCGTACTTAGGAATTTTTCTTGAAAGCCTGTGGCTTGCTGCTGTGACGACGGTCCTCTGTTTGGTTTTAGGTGTTTTGGTTGCGTGGGCCATGGCGACCTCCACAGCCTCTTTGCGCTCTTTCTATGTCATGGCTATTGCCTTGCCGTTTCTGACAAATCTGGTGATTCGCATTTACGCGATCCGTGTCTTTGTCGGCGTCGAGGGACCTTTGCAGTTGCTTCTTACGACCGCGGGGATACCATTTGATCCCTTTGCATTGACGCAGAATAAATTTCTGGTTCTGTATGGGATGGTTACAACCTATCTGCCTTTCATGGTTCTGCCGTTATATGGAGCCTTTGAAAAACTTGATTTCTCTTTAGTTGAAGCCGCGCAGGATTTGGGAGCAGGGCCGTGGCGTACACTCACCTCGGTCATTCTGCCGAACTTAAAAAATGCTCTTTGGAGTGGTTCGCTCTTGGTTTTTATTCCTTCTTTGGGAGAATACGTCATCCCGGATCTTTTAGGCGGGGCGAAGAATATGCTGTTCGGAAATCTGATCACCGAACAGTTTTTAAAGGCGCGCAATTGGCCGTTTGGAGCGGCTCTTTCCGTCTTATTTATGCTTCTTCTTTTAACCGTAGTTGTTATAGCGGGAATGAGGAGGGCACGTGAGTAAGGAACGGTCCCGACCCGCAGCACCCCTTATAGCAAAAGCCGTTTTGTGGCTGGTGCTGGCGGCTCTCTATATTCCTATCGCGGTGATGTTGATTGGCGCGGTCGTGCAGAAAACGCCTGGCGGGATTGTGTTCTCATTGCAGGCATTTGCGGAAGTCCTGCAGGATGGGGGGCTCGTGCAGGCGTTGTGGAATAGTGTTGTCATCGGTTTTTCCTCAAGTGTTTTAGCAACAGTGTTAGGAACTTTGGCGGCCTTAGGCCTTCGCCGCAATCAAAAATCCTGGCGTCGGAATGTGCAGGCGCTGTCGGTCGTTTCTTTGATTTTTCCTGAAATCGTCTTTGCCCTTTCGCTGCTGTCCTGGTTTTTTATTTTGCAGTTTGAATTGGGGCGAAGCACAGTGATTCTGGCGCATGTCAGTTTTTCCCTGTCTTATGTGATGATGACGGTGCAAGCGCGACTGTCGACTTTGGAAACTTCGTTGGAAGATGCCGCGCGGGATCTGGGCGCGAACTCGTGGCAAGTGCAGAAACTGGTTTTGCTGCCCTTATTAAAGCCCGCTATTCTTGGCGGTTTTATTTTGAGTTTTCTACTTTCTTTTGATGATTTTCTTATCACCTATTTCGTCAATGGCGTGGGGCAGGATACTTTGCCGGTAAAACTTTACACCGCTATGAAAATGGGGGTGTCACCGAAGCTCAATGCTCTTTCTAGCGTGATGTTTTTAATGACTTTGTTCATCCTGATTTTCTTCTTCCGTTCTTCTTCGTTCCGTGTTCTCTTTGAAGAAAGCCGGGGGACCAATGGAAGCAAATCAGAAGAAAAGAATTTTTAGCTGGGCGCTGTATGATTGGGCTAATAGTGCCTATTCGACGACGGTCATGGCTGGTTTTTTTCCGATTTTTTTTAAGTCTTACTGGAGTCATGGAACAGATGCCGTGGTGACGACGGCGCGTCTGGGGACGGCGATTTCCGTGTCCAGCCTGGCGATCGCTCTATTAAGTCCCACGCTGGGCGTGGTGGCAGATCTCAAAGGGTTTAAAAAACTTTTTTGTATGATCTTTACCGTGATCGGAGTTCTTTCGTGCGCCTGGATGGGCTTCATTCCCATGGGCGATTGGGTGGCTGCCATCCTGGCTTATGGAATCGCCATGGCGGCCTTCAATGCGGCCAGCGTTTTTTACGATTCGCTTTTGCCCTTCGTGGCCCAGGGAAGAAAGATGGATTATGCCTCGTCGCTAGGATACGCCATGGGATATCTGGGGGGCGGCGTTCTTTTCTTGATCAATGTTTTGATGTATCTTTTCCCAGCCACTTTTGGAATTCCCGACGGTGTGACGGCGATTAGAATCTCTTTTGTGATGGTCGCCGTGTGGTGGCTCGTATTTTCTTTTCCCTTGGCGAAAAATGTTCCCGAGCCGCATGTTGAAGTTTCGTCCCACAATATATGGCGCTTGACTCAGGAAAGTGTAAAAACTCTTCGTCGCACCTTCAAAGCCCTTCTTCAGGAAAAGAATCTTCTGCTTTTTATGGTGGCCTACTGGCTTTACATCGACGGAGTTTACACCGTCATGACGATGGCTGTGGACTATGGTATCTCGATCGGTTTCGCAGCCAAAGATCTGATTGCGGCGTTGTTGATCACACAGTTCATCGGTTTCCCCTGCGCTTATTTTTTTGGAACCTTCACACGACGTTGGGGAACAAAAGCGCCGATTTTGGCGTGTATCGTGGTTTACAGTTTGACTGTCGTCGCGGCGACTTGGATGTCGCAAGCGTGGCATTTCTATCTTCTGGCGACGGTGATCGGGATGGTCCAAGGGGGTGTGCAATCCCTGAGTCGATCGATGTTTGGGCGTATGATCCGACCGGAAGAAAGCGGAGAGTATTTCGGTTTATTCAACCTGGTGGGTCGGTTCGCTTCGATATTAGGCCCCTTGATCGTTGCCGTCGGGGTGACAGTCACCGGGAATTCGCGAATGGGAATGATGGGGCTCTTAGTCCTCTTTGTTTTGGGAGGGGGGCTTTTAGCCCTCGTCAAAGAGACCAAAGAGTGAATCTTTTTTAAGAAGCGACCGCCAAAGGCCGTTTGCCGCAAGAAGTGGTGGACTTTGGCCCACGAAAGTCAGATAACCCACCGATATGACTTACAATCCACGCGATCATTATTTCAAAAAAGCTAAGCAGGAAAATTTCGCCGCGCGCTCGGTGTTTAAGCTTGAAGAGATCGACAAGAAATACAAAATATTTAAGCCCGGGCAAGTTGTTTTGGATTTAGGAGCGTCTCCCGGATCGTGGTCGCAATACGCTTCGAAAATGGTGGGTGATAAGGGGAAAGTCCTCGGGGTCGATTTAAGTCCCGTGACCGTGAAACTGAAAAATGCCGTTTTTATTCAGGCCGACTTGCGTGATCTGAATCTGGAAGAGATTTTCAAAGAGCACGGCTTTGAACCTCCGTTTGATTTAGTCATGTCTGATATGGCGCCGAAGACCACTGGAATACGTATGACCGATCAGGCCCGCTCCATGGAGTTGTGTGAGTTGGCTCTGGATGTCGCTCGTCGTTTCCTAAAGAAAGATGGGCACTTTATCTGCAAGCTTTTTCACAGTGATGATTTCACGAAACTTCGGGATGATATCAAAAAATCTTTTGTGAAGTGCGAGGCTGTGAAGCCGGATTCCACGCGCAAAATTTCCAAAGAAATTTTTTTGGTGGGTATCAGTAAAAAATGATTCAAATAGTTTTTGAGAATGAGAACTTTGTCGTCTGCGATAAGCCCAGCGGCGTGTTGACGACACCCAGTCGTTACGAAGCCGAAGACAATCGGATGTGCTTAGGAGTCGAACTTCAGAACCAGCTACGACAGCAAATTTTCCCCATCCACCGTCTAGATTTTGAAGTCTCGGGTCTTGTGCTGTTTGCTAAAAATGCGAATGCTCACAAAAAAGGCAATGTGTGGTTTGAACTCAAGCAGGTTCAGAAAACATATCGTGCCGTGACCTGCAATCAGAGATTTGATCATATTCCAGAAAGTGTTCCCAACAAGAGGGAATTCTTCGCGTTGAAAGAAGGGCAGACCTTCGAGTGGCGGTCGCGCCTTCTGCGCGGAAAGCGTCGCGCTTATGAAAGCCCTCAGGGAAAACCCAGTCTGACCACGGCAGTTTTTTTGGAAAAAAATAATCAGGATCTTGTTTGGGATTTAAATCCCGTCACAGGCCGTGCGCACCAGCTTCGTTTTGAGCTGAGTCGACACGGATTTCCCATTCACGGTGACTCACTTTATGGTTCGTGTATAGATTGTGGTGCCAATAAGATTTCTCTGCGCTCTTACAAAGTTGACTTCACTCGGGCGCCTGGAGCAGAAGCACTAGGTCTTCCTCCCGTGATCGCAGTATCTGCCGCTCCTTAACTTTGCAAAATGTCATATATGAGAACTCATGTAAAATAAGTTTGTTATTATTCAGTTCTCGTCGTTAAATAAAAATATGAATAAAGAATCTTTTTCGCCCTATCGAGCTGAAGTTGGAGAAGTGATGGACTGCATTCGCTTTATTTTTAAAGCGCTGCGAGTTTCATCCAGTCAGTTTGAAAAAGACATTGGATTAAGTGCTGCTCAGATTTTTGTTCTTAAGCAGCTTAAAGAAGAACCGGGCCTTTCTATCAATGACCTCGCACTTCGCACAACCACTCATCAAAGTTCCGTTTCTGTCGTTGTAAAAAAATTAGAAGAACAAGGTTTTGTAACCCGCGCGACTTCCAAAGAAGATTCTCGCCGCGTGGTCGTCTCTTTAACCCCTGAAGGCGAGAAAAAACTTAGCGTCATCCCTCGTACAGTGCAGGAAGAAATGATCGAAAGCTTGCAAAGAATGGATCCAGAGAAGACCAAAAAGTTGGCGGCTCTGATGAAAGAATTTGTGCAAGCGGCGGGTATTGTCGAAGAAACGGCTCCTATGTTCGGAGAGAAATAAACGAGCAAGGTCGTTCCTAAATTTCTCTTTTGATTTGATCCAAATAAGTTTTAATGAAGGCGATGCGATGCTCGCCTTCTTTTTTTGCTGTCGGGGTATTCAGGTGCTCCACCAACTTAAAAAGCTTCTGAAAAAAATGATCAATACCAAAACTTCGGTCATCGAGGCTGCGTGATTCTGCCCAGGGGTCCTCTTCAGAATAGAAAGGTCGATTCATCAGACTGGACGTGGCAAAGCAACGGGCAATACCAATCGCCCCCAGACTGTCCAACCGGTCGGCGTCCTGAATTATTTTAGCTTCCAGTGTTTTTGCCGGAATATTGGCGCTGTAGCTGTGGGCTTCAATCGCATGGCGAATCGCTTCGAAATACTCTTCCGGATAGCCTACGGACTTTAGATATTCAATCGCAGATTCTGCAGAAAGCTGAGAGGCGTAGGGGCGACGGGGATCGCCTTTGGGAACGTTGATGTAATCATGAAAAAAAGCTGCGGGCAGCACAACGTTCCAGTCACCTTTTTCGTGAAGGCACAGGTTTTTGGCGGTGTTCACGACCCGCATGATGTGCAAGTAGTCGTGCGCGGGGTCCGTTGGGGGATAAAGAACCCGGGCTTTATTGCTAAAAAGTTGAAACCATTTATTTTCTTCTGAAGATGCGGGCGTGTGACTTTCCATGGACCCCATCCTATCACTCATTCCGCTTCAGGCAAATTGATCAGCGTCTTATTATGGTGAGAAGGCTCCCAGAGTTCTATTTTATTGCCCTGAGGGTCATAAACCCATGCAAACAATCCGTGTTCATTCTCTTCAATCCGATCATCAATACGAACACCGTTTTCAGCCATGGAGGTCAGTAACGCTGCCACATTGTCCACCTGAAGGTTGAACAAACAGCGCGTTGGCGAAGGCGAGAAATAGCTCGTGTCATAGGGAAGGCAGTTGACAGCCGTAGAGTCGGGAAGGGTGCGCACTGGGAATCACAAAAGCGCCGTCAGAGTCCCGCATAAGACCCAAGTTTCTTTGGTACCAGGGAAATAGATTTGGGGGTACGCCATTAATTCTCATGGCCCATTTTCCTTGGCTGGTCTTTGTAGTCAAGACTTGTCCAAGGCTCTGTTACAAATCATTGGTTCGCGGGTTGCCGTAAAACTTTACACCAATCCGGGTGCTTCTTTGTTCCACCGTCGTAAGAGTACGCAAGATTGTTCTTCAGCAGAATGTCTTTCAACGATCGGCCATCGACTATGACATCCGCCAGGATGCGGAAGTATTTGTCACGCTGGACATTGTGAAGTTCGACTGTTTTGGCATTCTTCAGGGTGTTGGCGACCAGATTGCGGGCGATTTTTCCCGCTTCTTTTTCGCAGCGGTTTTTAGTTTTCACCTCGGGGGTGTCAATTCCTAAAACCCTGACAGAAATGTTTTTGCCGATCAGAGCGGGAACGTTCGGGATATTCACAGTCAGAGTATCGCCGTCATAATTCTTTAAAACCTTCACACAGCGAAACGTCGTATCGTTATGCAGACACTCAGAGGCCACAGAATAGATCGGGGTTGTTGCCAGGACAAAATAGAAGAAGGTGCGCAGATGCCAATTCATAAATTAAGCCTATCTTCTGTTTTGTCAGCCGTCAAACTAAGGAGTCGTCTGCAATGTCGCTAAAGCCGCTATGCGCGCTTGCGAGCGAATCTTTTTGGTTAAAAAACGGTCTTTGGTAGCACTTTTTTCCAGATATCTTTTAATGTCTTCGGGGCTGAGGGACTTTTCTGTTCGGGCCAGCAGTGAGGCAACCAGACCGCTGACCCAGGCCGTGGCCTGCGAGGTTCCAGTCATAAAACCATAACGACCGCCAGGCAGGGAAGAGAACACGTTCTTTCCCGGCGCTGCAATGTCTACGGACTTGGAGCCATAGTTGCTACTGGCCAAAAGGCGCTTGCGAGAATCTATGGCGGCGACGGAAATGATATTGCTCAATCGGTAGCCCGCTGGATAGTAGCCGACGCGGTCGGTGTCGCGCCCTTCATTGCCGGCCGCCGCGACAAAAACGATTCCCTGTTTTTGCGCGTCACGAATAGCAGCTTCTTCCAGCGGGCTTCTTGAGTCGCCACCACCTGAATAGTTGATAATGTCTGCCTTCATTTTCGTTGCATAGCGAATGGCTTTCACCGTCGCCAGCAAGTTGTCATCCCCTGACTGAAGAGGATCATAGTATTTTAGGATCATGAACTTCACACGATGTGTTTTCGCCTTTTGCAGAATAATGCCAGCGACATGAGTTCCATGCCCGTGATTGTCCGAGATATCGCGGTTGTTAGAAGCAAAATTCCATCCATGGAGGTCATCGGCATATCCATTGCCATCATCATCTAAAGTGTTTTTCTCTTCCTGGGGATTGACCCACAGATGATCACGCAACAACGGGTGATTGATATCAATACCAGTGTCGATGATTGCCACGACAATGTCGCGGTCTTTACTGTCAGCGATGCTGGCTTGTGCTTGTGTCACTAAATTCAAAAACAAAAGCAGAACTAAAATTTTTTGGGGAAGAGTTCGTGTCATCATGACGAACCTACAAAGCAAAGCGAAAGCCAACTGGCGACGCCTTCAATTCGATTTCGTCTGGAGATTCACTGCGACTGTTCAGATTTTTCAGAACACCCCGAAAATCGCGGCGAGTGATCAGAAAACTTCAGTCACTAGAACTGTCTGGGCAACTGTCTAAATTTTTGACACCTCAAGAGACAGGGAGCACCACCGAGAGGTGGTGCTGTTTAAGCGACGCGCTTAATACCAGGGGCTTTGGCTAAAGTATACTTATTGCGCCCGGTTTGTTTGGATTCATACAGTGCCTCATCTGCACGCTTGTACCAGCTATCGGCATTTTCACCTTGCGTGATTTCAGCTATGCCCATTGAAATCGTAAAGCGGATCTCCAGCTTGTCATGGACAAACACTTCTTTGCGAATGCGGGCCATGGCTTCGTCGGCCATTTTGGTGGCGGCTTCCGCGTTGCATCCCGGAAGAATTACAGCGAACTCTTCGCCTCCCAAGCGGGCTAAGAAGTCCTCTTCACGGGAAAAACTTTCCTGCAGCAGTCGCACACATTCCTTAAGGACAAAATCTCCGATATCGTGCCCATAGGCATCGTTGATTTTCTTAAAGAAGTCGATGTCTAACAGGATGAGTGTCATCGGATCTTTATCAATGTCGTGTAACTGCAGATAGCGTCGTACTTGCTCATCATAGCTACGGCGATTGTGCGCGCCGGTCATGTGATCGCGACGCATGGTCTGATTGGCTTCCATCAACTGTTTTTTCACGGTTGTCAGGTTCTTCTTGATGGACTCCATGCGTTTGGAACGGCGTTCGTTGGTCGAGTTCTGATGTTTCAGATAAAAGTTAATGAACTCTCGGGAACGAGCGCGTAGCTCTTCGATGGAATTGGATTCGACGGCTTCACGCAAGCCTTCCAAGCTTTGATTGATATCGGCTTGCGAGGCATCTTCCACCTGGGCTTCTTCGCTTAAGTGATCCGCAAAATCCCAGATAATGCGTTTGAAGTCGTCAAACGTGTTTTGCACGTAGGTGTATTCATCAATGCGATAGCTCGAAATAAACTGCCGCAGACGAAACAGTGTTTTTTCCGTGGCTTCCGAATCGGCCTGGACGAGTTCTTTGGCGAAGGTGTCCAGTTTGGCGCGAACTTTGCGCACAGAGTGATTTTGAATTTCAAAAAGGTGTTTGTTGTAAACATCCAGAATGTAAAGCAAAGTGGCGCGGTCTTCAGTCAATGAGGGCGTGGGGGAAGGACCTTTTTCTGAAGAAGGCGTGCCCCAGTCCATATCAAACTGCTCGACAAGTTTTTTCATCCACTGTTTCAACGTAGCCTCCTGGCGACTCAACAACCTTGCTTCTCATCGGAATTCTGAGGTCTTGATTGAAGGTCTGCGACGGATTTTTAATCAAGAGTCCTGTTTCGGATTGAGACAAGCAACATAGTCGAAGCACGAGTCGAGTGATTTTCAGAGCGCATTGTTGTTTTTATGCACAACTTTCCGACACCGCCTGCGGGGGGCGGGGAATGGGATTATGATTAAGGCCATCAAGGAGATGTGTCATGGCTGTAAGTGCAAAAGTCAGCGGACCGGACTTCTCTAAGGGAGTTTCTGAGGAAATACTTAAAGACAATGAAAGCCTGCTTGGTCACATCGGCGGAGAGCCGGTGCTGCTCGTCCGTCACGAAGGTGATTACTTTGCCGTCGGTGCTAAATGCACTCATTACGGTGGCCCCCTCGAAGCTGGAATCGTCAGTGGCGATAAAGTCGTGTGCCCTTGGCATCATTCATGTTTTGATTTACGCACTGGCGAAGCGATCAAGGCGCCGGCATTAAACCCGATCTCGGCCTGGCATGTGGAGGTTCGGGATAACAAAGTCTTCGTCACCGACAAAAAAAGTCCAGTGACTGCGCCACGCAAAGGCACAGAGTCACAGCACTTCGTCATCGTCGGAGCCGGAGCGGCGGGAACCGCCGCCGCCGTTATGTT
>NZ_JTEV01000025.1 GCF_000786105.1 Bdellovibrio sp. ArHS | reverse complement strand
TGCGAACACCATTAAATCCCGCCGCCTTCACCAGTTCGATATCCTTCTTCAAAGCTTCAGAGGACGGCGGTGTCATAAAGGTGTCTGGCCAGTAGCCTTGATCCAAAACCATACGCAGATAGTAAGGTCGACCGTTCAACATGAAGCGATCGCCGTGAAATGCAACACTTCTTAAGGCCGTGTAACTTTTTACTTTATCGAGAAGAAAGTTTCGATCCCACAATTCAACATGAACATTGATCAGAGTGGGCTTTTCAGGACTCCACAGAAGTTCATTGCGAAAGTCATCGATGCCTGGATCAGAAAAGGCAATCCGTCGATGAACTTCCTGGTGTACGACATCGTAAGAATCCTGGGCCAAAAGTTTTCCGTCGCACTCCATGCGAATTCGCACTTGCAAGCCATCGACTCGGGGTCCCGCCAAAAAGACTTCAACACCCACTTCCCATCTTTCAATTAAAGGAGTCAGGCGGATTTTTTCTATATAGATCTCGAAAACTTCTTCGATCCACACAGTTTGCCAAATCCCTGTTGTCCGGGGATACCAGATGCTGTGAGGCTCTTTTTGCCAGTCCTGCTTTCCGCGCGGCTTTGCCAGATCGAACGGATCATCGTCAGCGCACACGGAAATGACTTGATCTCCGCCATCGTGCAAAGCATCGGTGATATCCATAGTGAAAGGAGTATGTCCGCCTTCGTGGCACCCCATATACAAATCATTCACCCACACTTTGGCTTGATAATCGACGGCGCCAAAGTGCAGAAGAATACGTTTACGGGCAATTCTGCGGATCTCGAAACGACGCTGATACCAACAACGCGAATGAAAACCCGTATCACCAATGCCGCTGGCTTTGCATTCAGGCACGAACGGCACTTGAATTTTCATCGGCCAATTCTTTATCTGAGCAGGATGCGAAAATTCATGCGTGTCATCAAAAAGAAAAGACCAGTTTCCGTTGAGCGACATCCAATTACTGCGTTGAAAGTTTTTTCGGGGATAGGGATCGAGAGTATTTTCATTTCTGTGCGACATGAGCCCTCCGCGTCACTTTGCGCGATTGGTTCTAAATATGAAAGCGTGTTGTCGTTTTCGCACTATGTATTTAGGCACCGGCCCGCGAGACCTTTTGTAAGCAAGTTCGGAATGGTCGCAGAATCAGAAACACCAAAAAAACACTTCCACAACATACTTTCGAAGGGTGCGCCATGAGTCTTACTTGCGAAGCTTCAGACTTACTTGTCTTCTCTCACTTGCGTTGGAATTTTGTTTTCCAAAGACCTCAACATCTTATGTCGCGGTTTGCGACCTTTCGTCGAGTCTACTTTGTCGAAGAACCTTTGTTTCATTCTAGTGCGGAAGCCGAGCTGGAACTGACACAATCCAAAGAAGGCGTGACGGTGGTGGTCCCTCGGCTACCAGAACGAATCGGTCCTAAAGATCATGACCTGGTTCTACAAAAACTTTTGGATAACTTAATGTCCGAAGAGTTCATCGAATCCTACTCCACTTGGTATTATACGCCGATGGCCCTGAATTTCAGCCGCCATCTTTCCCCCGCCGTCACTATTTATGATTGCATGGACGAACTTTCCAAGTTTCACGGCGCCCCCCGCGAGTTGCTGGATTTGGAGTTGGAACTTTTAAAGAAAGCCGACCTCGTCTTCACTGGCGGGTATTCTCTTTACGAGGCCAAAAAAGAGATGCATGAAAATGTACATGCTTTCCCAAGCGGGATTGATGTTCATCATTTCAATTCGGCTCGCAGCAAAAAAAATGATCCTGAGGATCAAAAGCCTATTCCTCACCCTCGTGTGGGATTTATCGGTGTCATTGATGAAAGAATGGATACAAATTTAATTGGAGACTTGGCGCGACTTCGCCCCGACTGGAATTTCATTATGATTGGCCCAGTGGTGAAGATCGATCCGGCCTTACTACCGAAGCTTCCCAACATTCACTATCTGGGTAAAAAGGACTATTCCGATCTTCCTAAATATTTGGCGGGATGGGATTGCGCCCTGATGCCCTTTGCCCGTAACGACGCAACTCGCTTCATCAGTCCTACGAAAACTCCCGAATACCTAGCGGCAGGTTGTCCTGTGGTCTCGACCTCGATTCGCGATGTTGTCGAACCTTACGGCAACCGCCAGTTAGTGGCTATTGGGGACACCGCTGCAGAATTTGTAATTCACATCGAAGAAGCGTTAGAGCGTCGCAAATACGATTCCAACTGGTTGGATGCCGTTGATGAATTTCTGAAAGATATTTCTTGGGACGAGACCTGGAAAAAAATGGCCCTACTGGAAACGAATTTCAATCAGTTGAAGACGTTACGACCCGAAAGGCCCACTTCGGAAAGACTGAACATCAACTTCTTACGCGGAATGTGATTGTGATGAAACCGCAACTGTGGATTGGCATCGAATGCACATTGAATCGGGTTGGCAACCGCTACTTCAACCAACTGGATAGCTCAGGCCATCTTCTGCGAGAAGGCGATCTGGATCTTTTTGCGCAATTAGGTGCAGAGAGAATACGCTACCCTTGTCTGTGGGAACAAGTGGCCAGCCGGGAAGGCGTTTACAACTGGCAAGGAATGGATCAGCGTCTGGAAGCTCTTCGGCAAAGAGGTTTGATCCCGATCGCTGGCCTTTTACATCATGGCAGCGGACCTTTGTTTACCCACTTACTAGACCCTGATTTTCCGGAAAAGTTCGCGCGCTATGCCCGGGATTTTGCCAACCGCTATCCTTGGATCTACGATTATACTCCGATCAACGAAATTCTGACGACGGCCCGGTTCAGCTGTCTATACGGTCATTGGTTTCCCCATCGACACGACGATCGAAGCTTCATACAAGCGGTGTACGGGCAATGCAAAGCCACCTCTTTAGCAATGCAAGAAATTCGCAAAATCAATCCCCAGGCACGATTGATTCAGACCGAAGACGTCGGACGCGTGGAAAGCACCAAACTTCTGGAATACCAAAGAGATTTTGAAAACCACCGTCGTTGGCTGAGTTTTGATCTACTTTCGGGACGAGTGACAAAGGATCATCCCTTGTATGCCTATCTCAAAAACGGATTGACAGAGAGCGAACTACACTGGCTTCAGGACAACCCCTGCGTTCCCGATCTTCTGGGCCTTAATCACTATCAATTAAGCAACAGATTTTTAGATGAGCGAATTGCTCTTTATCCCTCTTTTCTTCACGGCGGAAATCATTTACATGCCTATGCGGATGTCGGCGCCATCGATTCAGGCCAAGCGACTTCGGCCTCGCCTTACAGCCTTTTCAAAGAAGTCTGGGATCGCTATCAAATTCCGTTGGCGGTGACCGAGGTCCACACTCGCGGCTATCGCGAAGATCAGATGCTGTGGCTAGCGGAGATTTGGAATGCGGCTAAAACTCTGTCGTGTGAGGGTGCTGATGTCCGCGCCGTCACGGCCTGGAGTCTGCTGGGAACCTTTAACTGGAACTCTCTTTGTACACGGGAGGAAAATTTTTATGAACCGGGCGTTTTTGATTTGCGCACGCCCGAAGGAAAACCTCGCGCCACCGTCTTGACTGACATGGTGAAATCATTGGCCACGACCGGTGTGTTTGCACATCCTCTGCTGAACGAAGAAACCCGTTGGCGAATTCCTGAAAGGGCCCTTTATGCACCCGCAGCTTTATTTTCCACTCTTCGCCCGCCCGGAAAAAGTCGTAAATCCATTCTGATTACCGGCGGTCGCGGCACCTTAGGCCGCGCGTTCGCTCGTCTATGCGGTATGCGAAACATCCCGTTCTATCTTTTAGATCGCGCCGGCTTAGACATTACCGACCGTCAAAAAGTTCGAGAGGTCTTGCAAGATCTACAACCCTGGGCGGTCATTAATGCCGCCGGCTACGTCAAAGTGGACCGCGCCGAGTTTGAAGCCTTGAAGTGTTTCAAAGAAAATGTCGAAGGCCCCCGAATCCTGGCGGAAGAATGTGCCCAAGAAAAAATCCGTTTCCTTACGTTCTCGTCGGATTTGGTTTTTGATGGACACCAAGAAAGTCGCTACCTAGAAAGCAATACGGTGGCCCCCCTGAATGTCTATGGGCGTTCGAAAGCGCAGGCAGAAGAAAAAGTCCTTACGGCAGATGAAAATGCGCTGGTTGTTAGAACGAGCTCTTTTTTCGGCCCCTGGGATGAGTCCAACTTTATCACTCGTTGCCTTAAGACGGTGAACCGAAATTTAAAATTCTATGCCGCGGACGACACGAAAGTGTCACCCACTTATGTACCCGATCTGGTCCATGCGTGCCTGGATCTTCTGGTGGATCACGAAAAGGGGCTGATTCATTTAACCAATGATGCCGATGTCAGTTGGGGTGACTTTGCGGCGATGGCCGTCTGTCGTCTGCCCGACAAAAAAACTGATCACATTGTTAGAAAAACCCATCAAGAGATGGGGGCCACGGCCCGACGTCCTGCACACAGCTCATTAAGCAGTGAACGCTATCGCATTCTGCCAAATCTGGACGATGCATTGGACCGCTATTTTCAACAATTAGAAGTTGCGATTTTTTAAGGAGAGACGATGAAAATGCAGATTGGAATTGCCGGCGCCGGTTTTGCCGGAGCGGTGATAGCTCGTGAACTGGCCCAAAGCGGAAATTTTAAAGTCACGGTTTTTGATGAACGCGACCATGTGGCCGGCAACTGTCACACGACGCGTGATACGGAAACCAATGTGATGATTCATCAGTACGGTCCTCACATCTTTAACACCAGTCGCCAGGATGTCTGGGACTATGTTAACAAGTGGTCCCCTTTTATGCCGTTTACGAACCGTGTGAAAGCGATCACGGAAAAGGGCGTGTTTTCATTGCCCGTCAACCTTTTGACGATCAATCAGTTTTTTCAAAAGAAAATGACGCCCTCCCAGGCTGAGGAATTTCTGGGCAATCAAGGTCAGAGTGACATTGCGGAACCCCAGACTTTCGAGGAACAGGCTCTGAAATTTTTAGGTGCCGATCTTTATCGAAATTTCTTTTATGGCTACACGAAAAAACAATGGGGTGTCGAACCTAAAGAATTGCCGGCGTCGATACTGAAACGTTTGCCGGTGCGATTCAACTACGACGACAATTATTACAATCAGAAGTACCAGGGGATTCCCGTCGACGGCTATACCACCATCGTACAAAAAATTCTGGATCATCCGCTGATCGAGGTGTGTCTGAAGACGCGCCTTTCCGCTGACGACAAAGACAAGTTCCACCACATCTTCTGGAGC
The DNA here is from genome assembly GCF_000786105.1 of Bdellovibrio sp. ArHS. Classification (NCBI taxonomy): domain Bacteria; kingdom Pseudomonadati; phylum Bdellovibrionota; class Bdellovibrionia; order Bdellovibrionales; family Pseudobdellovibrionaceae; genus Bdellovibrio; species Bdellovibrio sp. ArHS. Next base: position 91,114 of record NZ_JTEV01000025.1, on the reverse strand, counting down.
GGTCCCATGGACGGTTACTTCAAGTTTCAGCGGGGACGTTTGCGCTATCGCACTTTGAAATTTGAAAAATTTGTCGCTGACGGGGATTTTCAGGGAAATCCGGTAATCAATTATTGCGAAGAAGAAGTGCCCTATACCCGTATCACTGAACACAAACACTTCGCGCCGTGGGAAGAACACCCGCGAACAGTCTGCTTCAAAGAATACAGCGCCCTGTGCTCTGAGCGGGATACGCCCTACTATCCCCTGCGTCTGGCGCAGGATATGGCCTTGCTGAAGGAATACATTTCTTTGGCAGAGTCAGAAAGCAATGTGACCTTCATTGGCCGACTGGGAACTTATCGTTACTTGGATATGCATGTGGTTATTGGCGAATCCTTGGATCTCGCTAAAATCTGTCTTTCGAAAGATTTAACTGAATGGCCACGCTTTAGCCATTCCCCGATTTAGCAGGAGGAAATTATGCGTGTACTTGTCACCGGCGGTGCCGGCTATATTGGAAGTCATGTGGTGCGCCAACTTATTGAAGAGGGCCATCAGGTTTTGGTTCTGGATGACCTTTCTGAGGGACATTTAAAAGCGCTTCACGCTGACGCTCTTTTTATTCCCGGAAGCACCGCCCATGGCGAATTGTTATCGCGAACCTTCAATGAATATAAGATCGAAGCGGTGATGCATTTTGCTGCCAATATCGAAGTGGCGGAAAGCGTGGAAAATCCATACAAATACTATCACAACAACGTCGCCAACACTTTGACACTTTTAAATGCCATGCATGAGGCCCATGTTGAAAAACTGGTGTTCTCGTCCACGGCGGCCGTCTATGGCGAGCCGCAAGACATTCCCGTCGAAGAACATCATCCGCGCCAACCTGTGAACCCTTATGGCAAAAGCAAAATGATGGTCGAAATGATCCTCGAGGACTTTGCGCAGGCCCATGGGCTGCAATACGCAGTTCTTCGTTATTTCAACGTCGCCGGTGCAGCACCGGACGGCTCCATGGGAGAAGATCATATGCATGAAACCCATCTGATCCCGCGCATTCTGAAGTCCGCTCTTCAGGCTCAACCGGAAGTAAAAATTTTTGGTGCGGACTATCCCACGCCCGATGGGACCTGCATTCGGGACTACGTGCATGTCATGGATTTGGCGAAGGCCCACACCTTGGCTCTAAGGTCTTTACGTCCCGGCAACAACGACATCTACAACATCGGAAGTGAAAAAGGCTTTTCTGTGCGTGAAATTTTAAGAGCCTGCGAACGCGCGACCCAGGTTGAATTTATAGTCAAAGAAGAACGTCGTCGCCCAGGCGATCCGGCCGTGCTGGTTGCCTCCAGCCAAAAAATACAAAACAAGTTGGGATGGCAACGAATGTACCCGCACATCGATACCATTATCACCCACGCGTGGAATTGGCATCGCACGCATCCCCAGGGATATAGCGAAAAACGCGCCGACTACCAAACACAGTATCAACAAATTTAGGAGGAACTATGAACGAAAATCAAAAAATCCGATACGCTGTTGTCGGCCTGGGTCACATCGCCCAGACTGCGGTCCTTCCGGGATTCAAAAATGCTAAGAATTCGGAATTGACGGCCCTGGTTTCCGGAGATGCAACCAAACTCAAAAAACTGGGAAAGAAGTACAAGGTCGAAAATCTTTATCACTATGATGACTACGAAGAATGTTTGCGCAGTGGTCTTATCGATGCCGTCTATATTGCAACTCCCAATGCCCATCACCGCGAGTTCGCGGAAAAAGCCGCGTATCAAGGAATTCACGTTTTAACCGAAAAGCCCATCGCCACATCCGTTGCCGACGCCGTCGCGATGATGAGAGCCGCTGACCGCAACAATGTCAAAATGATGGTGGCTTATCGCCTTCACTTTGATCCAGCCAATCTAAAGGCTATTGAAATTGCACAAAGCGGAAAACTAGGGGAACTGCGGATTTTCAATTCTCTTTTTTCTTATCAACTGACAGATCCCACCAACATTCGTCTGCAAGCCGAGCAAGGAGGCGGTCCCCTTTTAGATATCGGCGTTTACTGCCTTAATGCCGCCCGCTATCTTTTTCGCGACGAGCCGGTGGAATGTTTCGCCTGGACAATGAATAGCTCTGACGAGCGGTTTAGTGAAGTTGAAGAGATGATGTCTGTCACACTTCGCTTTCCCGAAACTCGCGTCGCCACATTCACGATCAGTTTTGGCGCTTCTGACAGCGCGGCTTATGATCTGATTGGCACCAAGGGCTGTTTGCGCCTGGAAAACGCCTATGAATATGCGGATGACATGGAGTTAACCACCACGATCAATGGCAAAGACAAGACCTACACTTTCAAAAAACACGATCAGTTTGGTCCAGAGCTGGAATACTTCTCTGAATGTATCTTGAAAGAACAGCAACCCGAACCTTCCGCTGAAGAGGGTCTTCTTGATATTAAGATTATTGAAGCTCTCTTTGAGTCCGCTCGGTACGGCCGACCTGTCAAACTGGATTATTTCAAAAAGACGACACGCCCGTCGGAAGAGCAAAAGATAAAAAAGCCGGCTCGTACGGAACCCGAAGTCGTTCACGCGCGCAGCCCGCACAACTAAATACTTGGCTGACATTCAGCCACAACAAGGAGGAAGACATGGCTACTAGATCAACCAGCTCTCGGAGCAGTTCAGGCAGAGGATCTACCGGTAGAACTCGTTCATCGTCATCTGGTTCGGGTTCACGCTCGAGCACTTCATCTTCGCGTTCTGGCGGAACGGGCTCTCGCTCTGGCGAATCAAGTCGCCGGGCTTCCGGAAGCTCTTCCGGCCGCGGCTATGAAGACTATTTCGAATCCCGAGGTGGCGGCGGACGTGGCACCTACGAAGACTACGGTGGCCAAGGCTCGCGTCGTTTCCAAGATTCCAGCCGAGATGACATGTATGAATCTCGCGGGAGTCGCGGATATTCTGATGACTACGGCCGCGAAGACTATGGACGTTATGAGGGTTCGCGCAACTACAGCGGCGGTTATGGTTCGGAACGAGAGCCTTACCGCAGCTACGGCAGCGAACGCTGGAGTGAAGATCGAGGCTATTCGGGACGTGATCCTGGTCGCTACAGCGATCAAGAGCGCGGTATGAGTCAACGCCGCTACTCTGAAGATATCGATGAAGACCGTTCTTCACGCTACGGACGCGGAAGTTCCAGCTCAAGCCGTGGTCAGGGCATGAACTATAGCAGCCGTGACTTTGATGACGAACGCATGAGCCGAAACTTCAGCGACGACGATGAAGAAACCAGATATGGTCGCAGCAGCCGTTGGGAAGATGAGGATGAAGACTCTGATGACTATGATCAAGTCAATCGCAGTCATCGTTCTTCGAACACCTATTAAAAACGAAATGTTTTCTTAAAAAACTAATCAAAAGAAGGATTCACTTTTTCCAGGTGAATCCTTCTTTTTTCTCTGAAATCAGCCACCAGAGCCACGCTCCTGCCTCACCTGCACCATCTTTTGTCCGGTTTATTACAAAACTTCCAGATACTTTGTCTGGATTTTAGAGTGTCTGTAATGTTTTTGCCACAGTCTGGGTAAGTCCTCCGTTAGTGTTTGTTAACGCACAAATTCATGGAGGAATAATGCCAATTAGCAAACGAAAAACATTATTCTCACGTTTTAGCACTGCGCTTTTAACAACTTCGCTGCTAGCCATGGTGGCTTGCAGTAATGGCGGCGGAGGAGAAGCCGCCCTGCCCGACGATCCCACGTCAGAAGGGATTGCGGAAACACCCTCGGGAACGATCGAAAAACCGATCGCTGACACCACAGGGGATGTGACCGACTCACAAAAAGAGGCCATCTTAAAAAATTATGACCACGTCGATCCTACCCACATTGTCCCTTACAAATCCTTAGAAGAAGCTCTTATTTACTTTCACCAGAACAAGTCCCGATTCTCAAATCAAAACTATCTTTCCATCATTAACTTTGGACAAAGCTCAAAAGAAAAACGTTTTTACATCATCAACATGAAAACCGGAAGTGTGTGGGCGATGCACGTGGCCCATGGCAAGGGGTCGGATGCAAACCACGATGGTATCGCGGAGAAATTTAGCAACGTCTCTGGCTCCAATGCCAGCTCTCTGGGGATTTATAAAGCGGCAGAATCGTATAATGGCAGCAATGGCCTGTCTTTACGATTGGATGGCCTGTCGACCACAAACTCCAATGCCCGAGCGCGCGCCATCGTCATCCACGGCGCTAGCTATGTGCAGGAATCGAGTATTATCCAAGGACGGAGTTGGGGCTGCCCGGCTGTCGCCATGGAAAATCGTGATGCCGTCATCAAGTACCTCAAAGGTGGCAGTATGGTTTATGCGGTCGTGGACACCGGAAGCACTGAAGCGCCTTCCATTCCCGCCAATCCAGGCGATGGGGGAACGTATTCCATGCACGCCCTCTCATGGGAGACCTCCTCCAATCCAGAGCGCAAGCAATGGTCACAATACTTGATGAAGTTGGTTCTGAATGATTGGAGCTCTCTGCTTAAAGGCGCAAGTGACATGAAAGACTTCTGTCCTCGGTATGCTTCTTTGAACAACAATCAGCGCGCGAATGTGTGGGCTCAGCTTTTTTCCGCGATAACAAAATTTGAAAGCAACTACAATCCCTTGTCCCGCATGCACGAAACAACGATGGGCACAGATCCGGTGACCAAAAAACCGGTCTATTCCGAAGGGCTGCTGCAGCTATCTTACCAGGACATCACTGGCTGGAATTTCTGTAAGTTTGACTGGAGCAAGGATAAGTATTTAAGCTCAACCGATCCTAAGAAGACCATTTTAGATCCCTACATCAATCTTCACTGCGGTGTCGGTATCATGGCTAAACAAGTCGCGAAAAAAGGGGTGATTAAGCTGGGTTCGGGTGCTTACTGGGCCGTTATTAAAACCAACAGTCAGTATCAGAAAATCAGTCAGATCACATCTATGGTCAGATCTTTGCCTATTTGTAAGTGATCTTTGGCAGAGCATCCCCAGTTTGCCGATAGCGCGGAGAAGTTATTGAACACTCAATAATTTCTTCGCGCACGAATCCAAAGACGAATCGGCGAAAGTTCTTTTTCGGTAATACCCACGAAATGCGCCTGAATGCGATAAAGAGGTTCCGGCCCCGGAATCTCTTCACAAGAATCAATACGCAAAGGAACCTTGGGAATCCCGATCTCTTCAAAGATGGGAGAGTTCAAACGAAGAATCTTTCCCACTGGCACCGCCACCGATGACGAAATGGTCACGCCTAATTCAGACAAGGTTACGATTTCGGTCTTTGTCTCCCATTCCGCTTTATAATTCACAGCCGCAGAGGAAAACTGCACGGTGTCTTCTGGTTTTTTCACCAGAAGATTGCGGATCTTCGCCAAAAGCAGTTCGGGATCAATCGGCTTGACCACGTAATCGTTCACACCGGACTCGATGCCTTTTTCGATATCCGCCTTTTCGCGCTTCCCGGTTAATAAAATCACCGGAGTTTTTGCTAAGAGCGGCTGTTTGCGGATGGTGCGTGTCAGCGCATAACCGTCACCGCTTCCCGGCATCACGGCGTCGGTAATGACGAGATCAAAAGTGTTTTGCGCCAACGAGTGCAATGCTTCTACGGCATTTGTGCATGCAGTTACAAGATGCCCGTCCTTGCCGAGAAGCGCTTCCAGTGTGAGCAACACACTTTTCTGATCATCTACGATAAGAATTTTTGCCATTCGCTTCTCCTTCCTGCCCTCTTAGGCGGCGTTTTTTTCAGACAAATAGTTTTTCAACTCATTCAGACTATTCACGAACTGCTCTTCGATCTGGGTGATAAATTCGGCTGCGCCAGAGACATCCGTCAAATCCTCAACGGTTGCACACAGCTCTGCCAAACGTTTGGCACCCAGGGTGGCGGCGGCAGACTTCAGCGCGTGCGCTGCCTCGCTGAGACCTGTCTCATCCACGTCTTGAAAAGACTTCTTCATGGACGAAATAAGTCCCGGAGCCGATGCCTCTAGGTCTTCAATCAAGGCCGCGACCAAACTCTGATCCTTCACCATGTAACTTTCTAATTGCGCCAGAGCCGTCAGATCCAACGTGTTTTCCTGAAGCGGAAGCCAGCGCTGCAAGACCTCGAACAACAAGGGCAGCTCAATAGGCTTCGCCAAAAAACCATCCATGCCTGAATGAGCATATTCAAGCTTATCCGCCCCCCCGGCATCTGCCGTCAGGGCGATGATAGGCGTCCTTGTGGATGCCGTGACCTGTTCCGTCTGCCGAATTTTTTTGGTCGCTTCAAAACCATTTAAAACCGGCATTTGGCAGTCCATAAAAATCAGATCATATTTTTTGCTTTGGCATTTTTCAAAAGCGACAAGACCGTTGGCTGCGACCTCAACTTCCAAGCCGAGTTTACGCAAATAGTTCTGCGCCACTCGTTGATTGACCAATTGATCCTCGACGACCAGAACATTCCCTTTGAAAACTTTCGCAAACTTCGCATCCTGCAGGCGCGGAAGATCCTGTTCTGCCGCGATCGGAAGGCTGACCGTAAACCAGAAATTAGAGCCCAAGCCGACGACACTTTCAACACCGATCTGGCCTTGCATAAGATTCACAAGTTGTTTGCAAATGGAAAGCCCCAATCCGGTTCCGCCAAATTTGGCGCCTGTTTTGGTTTGAAAGTATTTTTGAAACAGCGAGCGACGCTCTTCTTCTTTAAGACCGGGACCGGTGTCCTTGACTTCAAATTTAAGATGAAGGTTTTGCGCAGACGCCTCAGTCAGACTCACATCCAAACTGACAAAACCCTTTTCAGTGAACTTGACGGCGTTGCCAATAAGATTGACTAAAATTTGGCGCAGACGCCCGGAATCACCCACAAAGTATTTCGGGATTTTTTCCGAAATTTGCAGCTTCAATCCGACGTTCTTTTCCGCCAGTGTGGCGCGGAATATTTCAGTGATATCGCGAGCCAGAAAGTGCAGATCGAAGGGTTGCGGATCTAAACTGATTTTTCCGGCCTCAATTTTTGAATAATCAAGAATGTCGTTGATCAACATCAGTAAAGACTCGGCCGATCTTTTCACGGTTCCGACATATTCTTTTTGTTCTTCATTCAGCGGCGTATCCGCCAACAGCGTTGTCATCCCGATCACGCCATTCATCGGCGTGCGAATTTCGTGGCTCATCGCTGCCAGAAAGTCCGACTTCTTCAAGGACGCCTCCAAAGCGGCCTCACGAGCTTTAGCCCATTCCTGTTCAATCATTTTTCGTCGACTGATATCCTTAAAAACAACCAGAGCACCGGCAATCCCGCCCTGAATATCATTGAGCGAACGACTGCTTAAAGAAATATAAGTACCTTGGGGGTGCGTTTCATTTTGTACGAAAATCTCCAAATCATCCACCTGCTCTCCGCGCAAAGCCCGATAGAACGGAAGATTTTTTTGCGAATAAGCTTCGCCACTGGCGACGTGGAAAAAACCCAACTCTTCGACACTGACGGTGGTAGCCACTTCCTTGATACGTGTGCCGATAATACGTTGAGCCGCGGCGTTGTAGTGCGTGAAGTAACCCTGCTCGTCTGTGACGATCAGCGCCTCACTCATGTTATTTAAAATACTATCCAGAAGAATGGAACGTGTCTGCAATGACGTCGCCAAAGATTTTTGTCGACGCACTTCTTGTTTCTGCCACAGACGACTTAAGATTATCAGTGCCGCCAAAAAACCCAGAATACCGTAAAAGAATTCCGTCCGTTTCCACAAGGGCTTAGACACCGTCTGCAAAGGAAAGGTTTCAGCAACCTGAGGTAAAATAGATGCGCTGGCGGGTACACGCACCGCGCGCCCCTGTTGTCTTTCCGTCAGAACTTTATTCACGGCTTCAAAGTGCCCATGCAACAGACGATTTAACTGGACAGACTTTTTGTGAAGCCCCTCGTCCCCCACGACCAACTTGGCAAGCTGACCCATTTGATAGTTCAGCAAAAGAACCTGTTGGTTGTAGTCGGCCAGATCCTGAGCTTTGCGCTGGTGGATGAAAAGTTTTTCAGAATTTTCGGCGCGTTCAATGATCTCGGCGATCTTCTGTAAGGTCGTCACAACTTCGTCAGACATTGGCTCCGAATGTGCTGACACTAGGAATTGCGGATGTTGGTAAAAATAGACGCCCAAAGCGATCAACAGAACTAGAGAAAGTTCCACTCCCCAACGGGTCACGAAAGCTTTGAAAAAAGATGCTGAATTCATAAGCATCTTTTCGGCTGTTTACGTCTTGAAATGTACTCTTAGAAGGGCTTTCTGGACCAAGGCCCGAGGACCCCGTGTCCACTAGGAGATCATTCCGCGATACCTACGGTTACGTACTGGGGTTTTAAAAGACGCACGACCTCTTGCGGAGACAAGGAAACTAAGAATCCCCGCTTGCCCCCGTTGATATAAATCTGCGCAAGTTCGGCGATGCTTTTTTCCATATAGACGGGCATTTTTCTTTTCGTTCCAAAGGGAGAAGTTCCTCCCACCTGATACCCCGAGTGCCGATCAGCCACTTCGGGCTTACAAGGAGACACGGTTTTTACGCCCAGTTCCCGGGCCAGTTGTTTGGTTGAAACTTGCATGTCCCCGTGCATGAGTACAATCAGGGGCGATTTATCCTCAGTTTCCATGATCAAGGTTTTAATCACGATGTGTTCATCGACGCCAAGCTGTTCCGAGGAGTGCCTGGTGCCGCCTTTTTCTTGATAAGGAAAGAGATGTCCTGTGTAGCTCACATTATGAGCTTGCAGTTCGCGGATCGCCAAAGTCATAGGAAACTTGTCTTTTTCACTCATTTATTATGACAGTAGCACCGCGAACAAGACCGAGGCAACGGAAGCTTTTTTACGGACCGTTTCCACAGAGCGCCGGAAGCAAAGTGCTGGCGGGCTCGATACGTCCACGAGTTCCAAACATTTGCGCGGCATGCTTTTGAGCATCTTTGAAAGAGCCTGCGCCAACGGGATAGACTTCATAACCGTCCCGATATGTCGGAGTATAACCCACGCCGAAAATCGTGGCTTTACGATTTCCCTCTTTTGCCAGCCCAATGTAAGCCACGGCCCCGGTTTTTCGTTCAACATCTTTTTGAAATGCGACGAAGTTACCCAAGGAATAGATCACCAAGGTTTCACGACCATCCGTCGTCACGTATTTTTCCCAAGGTTGCAACACATGCGGATGCGAACCCACGACCGCGGTGGCCCCGGCTTCCAAAAACATCTTGGCGTGACTTTTCTGTTTGGCATCAGGTTTAGAACTGTACTCAACGCCCCAATGCGGAAGAACGATCACCGCATCCACATCTGAACGTGAAGAAAGATCCCTGATAAGAGTGCGAATTTTTTCGCCACTATAACAAAGCAGCAACTGGTCTTTGCTGTCGGTGCGCCCGTTGGTCATCTCCGTGCAGCCCAAAAAAGCCACGCGCATATTGCGAATATTCAGGATCTGATAAAACTCGGCATTTCGTTCCTGCGCTATGCGAGTGCCTACTGTGGGAAGCCCGATATTTCGCGCGGCTTGAACAGTTCGATCAACACCGATGGAATACCGATCCAAAGAATGGTTGTTCGCGACCGTCAATAAATCGTATCCAGATTTTTTTAAGTCCGAAAGGATGCGCGGATGGAAGTTAAAGACCATGTTGGTGCCAGAATAAATATTCAGATCATAAGTGAAGCCCACGTCTCCGTGGTCCCGTCCCTGACGATCAATCCCCAGTGCGGCGGGGCCTTCAAGATTGCCAATGGAAGCGTCCGCTTTTTGCATCAGACTGTTGGTGCGACGCCAGATTTGCGAGAAATCTTTGCTGCCAGCGACCACGGATTTATAAAGCATATCATGAATCAGGATGTCGCCCACAAATGAAAGAGTGGCGGTCTGATTGCGTGGATCACAGGGCGTGGAATAAGTCAGATCTGGTCCGGCAAAAGCGGTGTTCGCAAAAACTAACAGAGGGGTGAGGAGCATTTCTTTCATATCTTATTCTTGTTCCACTTTTGATTCGGAAGAAAGACTGAGCGAAGCTTTCTCCGAAAATACAAAGACTGCAGCTCTTCATGCCTGCGCGGGCGGCTTTTTGACAAGGAATTTTACTGACAATTGCCGGGGCCAATTCTAAATTGCAGAAATGTTTATAAATATTTCCCCCCTTAAACAATACCGCGACTTCCGCCTTCTTTTCTTCGGCCAAATGATCTCGTTCTTGGGAAGCATGGTCAGCTACGTCGCCATTCCTTATCAGGTCTATGAGCTGACCAAAGACAACTGGCTTGTCGGCATGCTGGGGCTGGTGCAATTGGGTCCCGTTTTGATCTTCGGAATTCTGGGAGGCACTTATGCGGACCGCCTGGATCGTCGCAAGCTTCTTTTGGTCTCGGAATTTTTCATGAGCTTAATGATTCTGGGCCTCACCCTAAACGCCTGGAGCGACCAACCCTCAATTCCTTTGATTTTCATTCTGGTCGCGCTTTTTCAAAGTATTCTGGGATTTCACCGCCCGGCGATGGATGCCTTAACGCAAAAAATCGTGGATAAAAAGGACTATGCCGCTGTGGGCGCCTTGGGAAGTTTCCGTTATTCCGCAGGGGCCATCGTCGGCCCGGCCTTGGGCGGAATTCTTATTGCCAGTTTTGGTATCAAGGGGGCCTATCTTTTTGATTTCATCAGTTTCGTTGCCGCCTTTATCGCCCTTTACCTGATGTCCAAAATCCCCAATCCTGAAAAGCGGGACAATTCGCCATGGACTGACGCTAAAGAAGGTTTGAAATATGCCGTCTCAAAACCAGAGCTGATCGGGACATATCTGATTGATATCGTCGCCATGGCCTTTGCGTTTCCGGTGGCCTTATTCCCCTCGATGTCGGAAAAATGGGGAGGCGCCTCTGCGGCCGGTCTGCTTTTTTCAGCGATGGCCGTAGGCTCTTTAATCATGACGGTCTTCAGTGGTTGGACGGCGAAGGTGTCTCGCCATGGCAAAGCGGTGGTTATCGCGGCGACTTTGTGGGCGGTGTTTATCGTCGGGGTCGGTTATGCGCAACACCTATGGGTGGCCCTGCTATTTCTGGGACTGGCCGGCGCTGCAGATATGATGAGCGGACTATTCAGAGGAATTATTTGGAATGAAACCGTGCCGAACGAACTGCGCGGACGCCTGTCAGGTATCGAGATGATTTCATACATGTCAGGCCCCTTGCTGGGCAATGCCCGTGCGGGCTGGATGGCTGCGAAAGTGTCCGTGCCTTTCAGCATCAGCGCAGGTGGCGCGATTTGCGCCGTCGCAGTTATCGTGACGGCCTTTTGTCTGCCAAAGTTCTGGCGCTATCATGGACACGCTTCGCATACTTCATAAAAAGATTCTTTTCGCCAAGATGTTCTAAAAGAAATTTTTCGGCCTGTTCTTCAGAGATCTGCTGGGATGCCAACCACAGGTCTTCGTAAAGATTCTGCGTCGCCGCCATATTTAAAGAAGGAAAGCTGGAGTCGTCGACTTCGCCATAACCGACGATAAAAAGATAGTTCCAAAGCGGCTTCATCGCACGATTGTAATGACTTTCCATCATCTTTCCCTGCCAGCCTAAATTTTCCTTGATGATTTTCGTCGACTGCGGGGAATCCATGAGAAAACTTTCCAAGGCCTGCTCTGAGGCCTTGGGCAGGTGCACGCGTTCGTGGGAGGTTCCAAAATAAGCCAGCAGATTTATAAAAACTTTTTTTGAAAAAAAAGTGGCCCGGTTGCGGAACCATTTTGCATAGACAACGTCTTCACTGCGCGAAAGTTCTTCGCGCAGAATCCACATTTCACTGACACGGCCGTCGGCATCCGCATCCCATTCCCACACCATTTTACTGCGCGGATAGAGTTCTGACCATAGACTGGCCGGCTCTGGTCGATTCTGCAAGGGGTACACCAGAAGACACCCACGGCGCTCAATGGCTTCCACCATCTTTCTTTTTTTATTTTTCGACGTCATAGTTCGAGTATTCTAACTCGGTATTCATCGGAGCACCAGCTTCCAGCCAGGCTTTTAACAAACTATATTGTCGGGGCGTGAGGCTGGCATTCATCGGCATCGTTCGTTCAATCACCGTCTTTTGATAGATACGTTGGGCATTTTCCAGAACCTCTTCATAGATGTCGGTGCCAATTCCGCCCCGGATCATCCCCTGGGCGCGATTATGACATTCGTAACAACTGGCTGCAAAAACCTCACGACTGACAATAAAAAACTGAAGATCTTCAGCGGCGACAGGCTTCGTATCCACGACGGGCTCTACCGGCGTCGGCTCTGGAATTTTGTCGTCCTTAGAAGCACTGCAGGCCCCTAAACAGATGAATAAAAGTAGGACCACGATGAACGACAGAAATCTCATGCAGCCTCCTAAGATTGCATCCCCCATTTTGGGAAAGATCCGTCTTAGGTCAATGTGTAGTTTATCAAGAGCCGGTCTTGTTTAGTTGTCTTCGTCTTCTTCGGATTGGAACTTAAGATCTAAGAAATCCAACAGGGAAGCCTCTGCCGCCTTAGGAATTTCTGGCGACACTCGGTTGAGAATTCTTCGTTGTCGAGCCATCACGTAGATCGAGGGCCGATCAATACGAAAGCGACGTGGGTTGGGCAACACGGCCGCAATCAGAGAAGCTTCCGCAGGCGAAAGTCTTTTCGCATTTTTTTTAAAGAACTTCTGTGAAGCGGCTTCAACGCCATAAACTCCGGGCCCCAACTCGATGACATTCAGATACACTTCTAAAATACGCTCTTTCGGCCAGACGAATTCAATAAGCACGGTGAAATACGCCTCGAAACCCTTGCGAATCCAATCACGATGAGGCCACAGAAACACGTTCTTCGCCGTTTGTTGGCTGATCGTACTAGCACCCTTTTTCCGTTTATGGGTTTTGTTGTACTTCATCGCTTTTTGAATAGCGTCGTAATCAAAACCATTGTGATCAAAAAAACGGTAGTCTTCAGCTTTCAGGACGGCTCGTTGCACCGAGGGAGAAATATCTTCCAACGGCACCCAATCTTTGGCAATGCCGACAAACTTTTCTCCCCACAAAGATTCCACGGAACGGATCACCATCAGCGGTGTTATGAATACAGGTACGAAGCGATAAAACAAAACGGCGCCCAGACTGCTTACCATAAAAAGCAGCATCAACTTCATGATCCAAGTGCGAATGCGGGGCCAGTAGTGTTTCATCGATTTTAGAATTCTTTAAAGAAGACCTGGTTGCACGATCTCAACCCAATAGTCATCTGGATCTTTGATAAAGGCGATATTTTTCATGCCGCCTTCACCCAGTTTCTTTTGGAAGCGCACCCCCAAGCTGTCAAAGCGGGCACAGGCCTTTTGAATGTCGGGAACCGAGATACAAATGTGACCAAATCCACGGGGTTCGGTGTTGCCATTATGATAAGGCGTTTTTTCCTGCTCTTCCGTACCCCAGTTATGGGTGAGTTCTAAAACCGCCTCACGCCCGAACGTGTATTTTGCGTTGGCGGCATTATCGGTCGGTACGTCTTGTCCCTCGGGAACATAGGCTAAAAAGAAAAGTGAAAATTTCCATTCCGCGAAATCAAGTTTACGCACCAGCTTCATTCCCAACACTTCTGTGTAAAATTCCAAAGAGGCTTTGGGATCTTTAATGCGCAACATCGTATGATTAAATACGTAACCTTGTGTCTCTGACATATTTTCCTCGTGTGCGTTCAAAACTAACATACTTTGCAAGCACCATAAAGTGTCCATTTGCGAGAAAGGCTAGAAACCTTCCCAAAATGCCACCAGTTTTATTTGGCCTAGCCCTTGCTATACCCCTTACCAGGTGATTGATGTCACCACTCTTCGGGGGAAGAGAGTTTTAAGGGGGAAAAATATGTGGCGAGGACTCGCACACCTGACAGGTCTTATTGTATTAGCACTCTCGTATCAAGCCAACGCACAAACTCCGCCGGGAGTTCGCATTCAAAGTCTGCAAGCGGTCGGCAGTGGCTGTCCGGTCGGCTCTCACAACGCCACAATTTCACCTGATGGTCAGACTTTTTCACTGCTTCTGGATAATTTTGTCGCCTCTTCCACAATGCAAAATCCCATCGCCCGATTAATGTGTGAATTAAAAGTCAGCTTCTACGTTCCTGCAGGTTGGACTTTCGCCGTTCTGAACGCGGACTATCGGGGTTTTGCTTACGCGGAAGCTGGCACTGTCGCCACACACCAGGCGCTTTATTCTTTCGACGGCAGCAAACCTAAAAACGAAAGACCCGGATACGAAAATGGCGGAACTTACAACTTTCGCGCTCAAGAATTCAAAGGTCCCTATAATGACAATTACTACATCCGCCACACTATTGATCCGAAGTTGGCTCCCTGGGCTCCGTGCAGCACGCAATCAGTCCAGACTCTTTTCGTAACCACATATTTAATGGCCAGAAATCTGAATTTGTCATCATTGGTAGAGTCCACGATCACTTTGGACAGTATCGATGGTCAGGTTCAATCCCAGCGTTACACATTAGCGTGGAAGCAATGTACACCTTCACGTGTGACACCACCGACGAAAGATCCGGGCACGCCACGGCCTGCGCCGCCGCGGGATCCAGGTCGTCCGCCACGATACAGATAAGCGATTAAAAAAAAATAAACCAAATATTCAAAATGAATGGAAATAAACAAACCATAAGGGGGAAGTGTATGAAAAAAATGATGTTAATGAGTCTAGTCGGAATACTATCGACGCTAAGCCTGCAAGCCAACGCGCAAGTGCGCCTGGGTGAGCCTGCTTATGGCGGCACGGGTTGTCCTGCAGGATCTGCCAGTGTGACTTTAAGTCCTGATCAGCAAGCACTCAGCATTCTATTTGATAACTATGTCGCAGAAGCCGGCGGAGGTCGCCGCGTGGATCGTAAGTCGTGTAACATTTCGGTTCCTGTGCATGTTCCATCGGGGTATAGCGTTTCCATTTTCCAAGTGGACTATCGCGGTTTCAATTCCGTGCCTCGTGGCGGTTTGTCACGCTTTGACGCCGAGTACTTCTGGGCCGGTGCCCGCGGACCTCGCGTTTCCAGAACCTTCACAGGTCCGGTCAGTGATGTTTACACGATTTCCGATGGTCTTATCGCCAGTGCGCAAGTTTGGTCGCCTTGCGGCGCCAGCGTGAATCTGAGAATCAACACTTCGATGATGGCTCAGTCCAATGCGCGCGGTGAGCAAACTTTGGCGACAGTGGACAGTGCTGACGTAACCTCAGGACTTATCTATCACCTAAGATGGCAACGCTGCCGCTAGTTTGAATTTGGCGGGCTTCGGGTCGGCAAAAGTAGATGTCTTTAAGGCAAAAATACGCTAGACTCTGCTTTTAAACACCAGGAGCCCTGCCGATGTCTAAATCGCCACAACACTCTCATGCCCTTCAAGTGCGTCAGGCCTTGTGGGCCCTTCAAAAAGAAGTTCTCAATTCGTTAAAAGAAGAATTTGACCGAGAAAATGGTTATCAGGCCGCCCCCACAGAATGGTTTCAAGTTTTGATGACCGCCGAACGTTATGCCTGGCTGCGCGAACTGACAACCTTGATGGCCGACATTGATATCATGACCGAGTTGGAATTTATCACCGAACAACACGTCAGCGCGGCCCGTGCGGAAATCGAAAGAATGCTTTTCGACCTGGATCAAGAAGATCTTTTCAATAAACAGTTCCGCGACTTGCTGATATCCAGTGGAGCCTTATTGCCCCTGCACTCACAACTTCGTGCCACGTTACAAAACCTACCGAAAGCCGAATTGCCAAAGGAACAATCTTTTGCCGAAAGAAAAAATTGGCACGAAGAGCATCGTCATCAGGCAAAAAAACGCCGCAACTAAAGTTGATCTTTTAAAAAAACATATCCTTCACCAAGCCTCCCCAGGAGTAGTCTTTTGCTGACGTCTTGGTGGAGGTTTTATGTTTCAGAAGCTATTCTTCACATCCATGATCGTAGGCGGAAGTCTGTCGTTTCTAGCTCTTTTCGGCCCCCACATAGAGCCGGCCATCCGATCTAATGTGACCGCGCAGAAGATTCTGATCTGGTTGAACTCGCCCTTTCAAAGTCAGAAGGTCAACGCAGAAGATTTAGATCAAATGCGTCGGAACCCTCTTCAGGCCCAGCGCGGAACACAACCGTCCCCTTCAAAAAAAGTGTGGGAGCTGACTCTGAACAAAACCACAGAAAGTGAGTTGGCCGAGTGGATTCGCGCAAAAAAAATCGCCTGTTCGAAAAGTTCCAAAGGTTATAACTATATCAAATGCCAAAAAGTGCCGTTAAAAGCCTTGGGACTTCCCTATAATAATTCCTTCGCGGAACTGGATTTTACGATTGATGCCCAAAATCGATTGATCTTCGTGGGGCTTTTACATCGGCAGCTGCCAACGGACAAAGCCCTCTCGCTGCTCGAGAATATTTCCGACAGCCTGAAGTCCCGCCTAGGAGCACCGACCCGCAGCCCGGCCTCAGTCACTTCCGCAGAACTTGAGCATTCCCTAGAGGCCTTAAGTTATGAATACAAATTTAAGGACTACATCGCGCGAGTGACGGCTTCAAAACTTTCAACGACGGGAATAATCTTATATGAACAACACATTTATATTCCCTAACCCTTTATGCACAAAACTCTGTTTTAATATCACTACGACTGCGACAAGGTCCCCCTCATGGAAGGGCCGTCTTATAATGCTGAAGAACTTGTGATTCAAGCTCAGTTTTGGGAGCCCAAGTTTTTACCGGCTTATTGCTGGATTTTAAGTTTGTTAAAACTGGCTTACTCGTAACTCACCGCAAGGGTGATTATTAGGGTAATCTTAGCATATGGCTCAATCACTCTTAGGACTTTTCGTAGTTTTGCTGGCCCCTGTTTTATGGGCTGGTTCCAACGCGCCGACGTTGCGGGTTGTGACGGAGTATTGGCCGCCGGTCACCTTTGAAATCAATGGCGAGCCACAAGGTATGGCGGTCGAGCTGACGCAAAACCTGCAAAAACAGATGAATCGCCACGAGCCCATCGAAGTTTTACCCTGGCCTCGCGCTTATCATCTGGTTTTAAATCGTCCGAATGTTCTGCTATTTACGGTTATTGATAACGAAGAAAGAAAAAATCTATTCTCGTTCCTGGGACCTATTGCCCAGGGAGAAATAGCTCTGTTTGCGCGCCGAAGTTCTGTACAACATTTTCCGACTTTGGATAAACTGCGGAAAGCGCACTCTATCGGCGTGCACCGCGAAACCGCTTTTCAAAACACTCTTGAGCGTCAGAATTTCCAAAAGATAGTTCCAGTCAATTCCCCCATCAGCGGGGTCAAAATGTTAATGACCGGTAGGGTGGATTTGTTCTGTGACGACGTTCTTGCGATTTCGCAAATAATGAAAGAGGCCGGATATCCTGAGGACGCCTTTGTCAAAGTCGCAACCCTGGAACGTGTGGAGTATTATTACGCGTTTTCAAAAAATACCGCGCCAGAGACTATCTTCCAGTGGAAAGCGGCTTTAGAAAAAACCAAACGCAGCGGTGAATTCAAGACTCTTTATCGCAAATGGTTTGGCAAAAATCCCGCTCCTGAACAAGTGACTCTGCGCCTTGCAGAGCAGGGTCCTGCAATATCTGAAGAAAAACCTCTTTGGGCTGAGCTCCTGCAACCCCGATTGGGCGATTGAAAATAAAAAACGGCACACCACTCATTGCACTCCCCGCTGTCCCTCCACAGCATCCAGAAAAAATTCAACGACGATTTTCTTTTTCATAAACTCTACCCGCGCATATACTTAGACATTATGGGTTTACGCCACCACGTTAACGAAGTTCTTAAGATCAACCCTGCGCCTTCACCATGGCCGCGTATGGTGGTGTGCTCTATTGCCACAACAGTGCCTTTGCTTGTCGGCGCCTTGACAGAACAACTGCCCCTTTCCATTTTTGGCGCTCTGTTCGGATTTCTTTTAGTCCTAAATGACCACCTCGGCTCGTTAGGGCATCGACTGTGGGTGATCACGTTGACTTTTTTTTGCCTTCTTGCGGGTCTTCTTTTGGGGATTCTGACTGGCGGTGAAAAAACTGTTCTGATTCCTCTTCTTTTGGCGCTGACATATTGGTTGGGCTTGATTTCAACTCAAGGAGCGGAACTAGAACGGGCTGTTTTATTTTCTGTGTTTCAGCTTTTAGCCGGTGCTTATTCTCCCGCCGTGGGCCAACATCTCACAATCAGTGTGAGCTACGCTTTTTTAGGATATCTGTGTGTGATCGGAGTTCTTTCGGCGCTGGTTTTTTTAAGACGTCATGAGCCCAACCCCTTTGCCCGACTGCGCGAAACTTTCAAAAAATCTTTGACCAAAGAAAAGCACCGTCATTTGTACGCTTTGACTTTTTCCTTGGCCGTTTTAATCACTTTGCTTGTTGTCGATTACTTCGAGATGAGTCACGGCTACTGGGCCGTGGGTACGGTTCTGATCATTATGCGACCCGACGCCAAAGCCAGCATCTATCGCATAATTCAAAGATTCTTTGGCACTCTGGTCGGAGTGCTTGTCGCCGAGTTGATCATTCTTTCGGTCCACTCGGCCTGGATTGCCATCCCTGTAATTGGTCTGATCAGTTTTTGGGGGCCGTGGTCCCTGAGCCGAAGCTATTGGCTGGGCTCGGCCATGATCGTCACGATGTTGTTAGTGCTCTTGGATTTACCAAGCATTCAGACTGGGGACTTGCATACTCCGCTGATTCGGCTGCAAGCCACAGGGATCGGCTGTCTGTTCGGGCTTATGGGAGTGGTGATGGCGAATCCGCAGGTTTTGTGGCGAGACAACCCGCCACAAGGCTGATTACTTCTTGAGCGCTCCGATATATTTTGGATTCAGCAAGTTTTCGAGAGAAAAAATCTGGTCCAATTGTGCTTGGGTCACGACACCTCTTTCCAAGGCGACTTCAGCGACACTTCGTCCCGTCTGGGCACAGATTTTACCGATCTTATCCCCTTCTTCATGACCGATGATAGGATCTAGAAAAGTCACGATGCCAATGCTGTTCATGACGTAGTCGCGACAGCGATCAGTATTCGCGGTAATTCCCACGACACATTTTTCCTGCAGCGTGATGCACGCCTGAGTCAGCAGATTGATGGATTCAAAAATACTGGAAGCAATCACCGGCTCCATGACGTTCAACTGCAGCTGTCCTGCTTCTGCAGCCAGCGTGATCGCCAGATCATTGCCCATCACTTTAAAAGCGACCTGATTCACCACTTCGGGAATCACGGGATTGACTTTGGCGGGCATGATGGAACTTCCCGCCTGCATTTCGGGAAGATTGATTTCTTTCAATCCCGCACGCGGGCCTGAACTTAACAAACGCAAGTCATTGCAAATCTTCGAAAGTTTCACGGCCGTTCTTTTCAACGCGCCCGAGATGATGATGTAAGCACCGCAATCACTGGTGGCCTCGATAAGATCTTCGGACTGCACGAAGGGGTAGCCTGTCACTTCCGCTAATTTTTTGACAGCCAAGGGAGCATAACCCTCGGGAGCATTGATGCCTGTGCCAATGGCAGTGGCCCCCAGATTCACTTCCAGGATCAACTTCTGCACCGTTTTAATAAGACGGCTGTCTTCTTTCAACAAAGTGGCAAACGCATTGAACTCTTGGCCCAAAGACATCGGAACCGCATCCTGCAACTGTGTGCGACCCATTTTTAGCACATCTTTGAATTCCCGACCTTTGGTTGCAAAGGCCTTCGCCAGTTCTTCAATGGCTTTTTCCACGACCGACAGATGCTCATAGAGCGCCACCCGAAACGCCGTGGGATACGCATCATTCGTCGACTGACATTTGTTCACGTGGTCGTTGGGATTGATCACCGCGTACGTTCCTTTTTCCAAACCACGTTTTTCCAAAGCAATATTGGCAACCACTTCGTTGGCATTCATATTGATGGACGTCCCCGCGCCCCCTTGAAAAATATCCGAAGGAAATTGTGCGCCCCATTTTTTTGGATCCTGTAAGATCACGTCGCAAGCTTCCACGATGGACTGAGCAACGTCCGATGTAAGAGTGCCTAATTCTCCGTTGGCAAGAGCACAGGCTTTTTTCACCAATGCCAGACCGCGAATGAAAAGAGCGTTGGCGCCGATGGTTTGCCCGGAAATTTGAAAGTTCTCGATCGCGCGCACGGTGTGCACACCGTAATAAGCGTCTGCGGGAACTCGTTTTTCTCCTAACAAATCTTTTTCAACACGATACTTTTGCATAACTCACCTACTTTTTGATGTGCAAGACTTCGCCGTGCTTCAGCACACGGAAAGCTTCGGGTTCGATATTCATTTTCTGAAGAGCTTTTTTTAACTCTTCAGGAGGCGCGGCCATCGCTTCATCACTTAAACGAAACGTCCCCCAATGCACCCCGATGGACAATTTAGAACGAAGGTCCAAGTGTATTTGCGCGGCCCCTTCGGGGTCCACATGCTGCTTTCCCATAAACCATTTCGGTTCGTAGGCGCCGACAGGAATCAAAGAGATATCCATGGCCCCGAAGCGGTTGTAGATATCTAAAAAGTCTTTTGAATAACCGGTGTCGCCGGAATAAAGAACCTTCAGGGAGGGCCCCTGCAAATACCAGCCGCCCCATAAAGTTTTATTCCCATCCCAAAGACTTCTTTGACTCCAATGTTGTGCGGGCGTGAAAGTGACCGTGACGTTTTTGATTTTCACATTTTGCCACCAATCCAACTCTTTGACGTTGGCAATGCCCTCAGATCTTAGCAACGCCTCCAACCCCAAAGGGACCAAGAACAACAAGGCCTTGTCATTCTGCTTTGCCAAAGTTTTCACCGTCGCTAAATCCAAATGGTCATAGTGGCCATGTGAAATCACCACCACATCCAGGGGCGGCAGTTCTGCGATGGGAAAGGGTAAGGCCACTTGCCGTTTCGGGCCTAAGAAACTCAAGGGGGAGACCCGGTCTGAAAAAACCGGGTCGATAAGAATATTCAGCCCCTCCATCTGCAAAAGAGCTGTTGCGTGACCAATCCACGTCAACGTCGAATCTGTGCGATTTCGTCGCAAATAGGCCGTGTCCGTTTTAAGCACTTCCGGTTGAAAAGGAGGCTCGGTCGGCGCCTTGCTGGTCAAACGTTCCCACTGCCACTTCCAGAAGCTGGCTTTAGGTGAATTATCATAGTTATTATAAAACTGTGTTCGTCCACGATGGGGCTTGTTCGGATCATAGTATTTGAAACTTTGACATCCCGAAAACACAAGAATCCCCGCCAGTGCGATTATTGACCATTTCATAAGGCCACAATCTCACACTTTACACTCTCTGTCATATGGGGATGTGTTGCCTTGCGCGCTATGAAATATTAGGACTGAGTCCTGACACTTCGATACAAGGAAACACCCGTGATTCGTGAATATTGGAAGCAGCAAAGCACATCGCAGAAAGTCACAATTCTATTCATCCTGGCCTTAATTTTCCGAGCTTTCTTTTCGTTAAGCATTGGCTTGATTGACGATGAGGCTTATCACTGGTCGTGGGCGAAATGGCTGCAACTTTCCTACTTCGATCATCCGGGGATGATTGCGTGGCTTGAGGCGATCACAACCCGTCTTTTCGGCGACACCTACCTTGGGGTGCGGCTTCCGGGTTTCTTGTGTTTTATCGGAATCACCGTTCTGCTTTACAAACTCACCAAAGATCTTTTCCAGGACGAATGGGCCGCCATCTTCGTCGGTTTTATTTTGCTTTGGTCCCCGTTTTGGGGCTTCGGTGGTTATGTGGCGTCTCCCGAGCCGCCCTTCATGCTGTGTTGGGTTGCTGCGGCTTACGTCTTCTGGCAAGGCGTGCGCGAAGACGACCAACGTTGGAGCACGAAAAAAACCTGGCTTTGGTTAGGCGTTCTAATGGGCCTGGGACTGAATTCCAAATTCATCATTGCCCTGCTGGCACCGGGCTTTGGACTCTATCTTTTGACGACACCTTCGCGTCGTAAGGATCTTCTGACGCCTTGGCCCTGGGTGGGCTTCTTCATTGCCACCGCGCTTTGCTCTCCTATCTTTATCTGGAACATCATGCACGACTGGCCAGGATTCAAGTTCCAGTTCCACGATCGTCACCAGGGCTCCAGTTTTAGTTTTAATCGTTGGTTGGTGTTCTTCGGTGCGCAGCTTTTATTCGCAACACCCTTCTTGTATGTGATGATCGTTCTGACCTTCCTCACGTCGCTGATTAAATTCAAAGAGGCACGCTGGCGATTTTTGTTCTGCTTAACGGCCCCTTCTTTTGTCGTCTTTTATCCCCAACCTTTGTGGGCGGAATACAAACCGCACTGGAGTGGCGCCGCTTACACGTTGTTGTTGATGGGTGCAGGATTCATTTGGTCTCAAGGTCTTCGCTGGGGTTCAAAACGCGTCGTTAAGGCGCGCAGTAAAGTTTATACCTGGGGCATATTGGGTTTCTTCATTCCGCTCGCACTGATTTCTTACACACCGTTTGCCTACCCTTGGGCTCCGAAAGTGTATAGATTCTTTAATCCTTCGGGAGAATGGCAAACCACTTGGGACTTCAGCAATGAATTTACGGGTTGGGAAGATCTTGGCCGCTATGTCAACCGTCGCCAGCGCGAAATTCACGCCGAGAGCGGTCGTAAACCTTTTATCGCGGCTCATCGCTATGAAAACACGGCGCAGACCACGTGGGGCACAAAACAAAAAGTATACATGCTCAGCTCCACTCGCAGTCACTACACCGTGATGCAGTCGGAAGAAGAGATGAACAATCTTAAGGGTCAAGACGCCATCTTCGTCAGCACAGAAAAATATCCTGCGGACCCTATGGAGTGGGCAAAGTGGGACGCCTGCCATAAGGAAACTTTAAAGACCTTCCGCCACGGCGAACACGCCCGCACGTTTAATATTTATTACTGCACCAACTTCCAAGGAATTACGCAGTAATAAAAACAACTCAAAAGGTGAGTTCAGAATTTCTGAGCTCACCATTTTCGTTTTTCGGGATTTAATTAAGAACGTACTCGATAGGAACTGTGAAGCTCCAGGATGTTTTTTGAATTTCCTGAGGAAACGGTTTCACCCCATTGATGCTTCTGACCAATTCATGTGCCGCTTGATTCAAGGATTCGTAGGGGCTTTTTTCGATCACTTCACTGGCCAGCAAAGAACCATCCGCAGCCAAGGTAAAGCGCATCGTCACAATTCCCGTCTGCCCCATCTTTTTGGCCATCGCGGGATAACGTTTACGGCGCTCTAGCAGTTTTTTAATTTCGTAAAGATACCGCTCTTCCGGAGAAACCTCTTGGCCATGAGCCACGCCTTCCCGACCTTGCAAAGCTCCCCGGTCAGAGGTCCCCGCCAGCGAACCTGCGGTTTTTTCCGTAGCGGGAAGAGATGAAGCGACCTCGTCCACTTTGTCATTTTTAAGTGCAGGTGCCGCGGAATCCTCTGCGACTACTGCCGCCTTCATTTTGGGAATTTTCAAAGACTTTGTCGAGGCTACGGAAGGTGCCGTCCCACCTTGCCCGTACATCAACTCAACACCTAAAGGCAAAGGTGCGAGCTGTGGAGCCGCCATCGCCAAACCCAGGATAAAAAAACAGGCGTGCAAAAGCACAGAAAGTGCCAAGGACTTGTTTATATTTAAAGAAAAAGAAAATGACTTATTCGGCATGGGTCACCCAGCGTTATAAGTTCTTCCTGAATAAAACTCAATGCCGCCGAGGGCCTGATTCCTTAAAGCCTATTAGTTCGACTTGAGGTCGCCAATTGAAAATAAAGTGAAAATAATCGTTGGTCGTGGGTGGCTCATTTTTGTACGTGTCCCCTGCTTTCACCAAAGCGACTCAGAATGTAGGGCATATCTCTTCGGGTGACACAAAGACGCACCGATAAAACTTTAGTCCATAGGGGGATGTCATGTCCAAGTATCTGAAAAAATCCGTACTCCTTTTCGGCCTGGGAGGCACGCTGATCGCCGCCTTTCAAAACTTTACGGGAGCCACGCTGCCCTCACGAGAATTACGGATGCAAGCGGGGGAACAGAAAATTCTTATGCAAACGTCGCAAGGGCCGCGCACTTTTTCTATCTTTGTTCCGCCGAACTATTCCCAAAATTTCTATAAGAAGAACTCTTTGCTACTGGCTTTTCATGGTGGTGAAGGAACCGGTGAAAACCTGATGGCACAATTAGGGTCTTTAAAGACTCTGGCGATAAAAAATCAAATGATTGTTGTCTATCCCGATGGTCTTTATAAAAATTGGGCGGATGGACGTGGTGTCACCGAACCTGATGTGAATGGCATCAACGACGTTAAGTTTGTTCGCGAATTAATCTCTTTCTTGAAGACGAAGTTTTTCATCTCGTCGACGCAGATCTATGCGATGGGCATGTCCAATGGCGGAATCTTTTCTCACCGCCTGGCCTGCGAGGCCTCTGACATTTTTGCCGCCATTGGATCGGATGTAGGACCGATGGCTACGAATATTCTGTCTTCGTGCCAACCTAAAGAGCCCGTTTCCGTCGTCGCCATTCAAGGACTTGATGATCCGCTCATTCCCTATGTGGGTGGTTATAACACCAATCCGCTGACTAAAAATTTAGGCGATGGCGGAAGTTTTGCTTCGTGGAATCAGACCTTCACAAATTGGAAAGCTGACAACGGCTGCCTGGGCGAGCCTCAGGTTTCTTATCTGCCGTTGAAAGTTCAAGACGGGACCAGTATTCAAAAATGGCGCTACAATTATTCTCAGTGCCGGAACATGGCCGAAGTCGATTATTATCTGGTGAAAGGGATGGGACATGTTTGGCCGCCCGGGGCTCCGCCTTTAAAACTTCAAGGCAATACGTCGGGAAATATTGATGCGACTCAGGTCTTCGTCGACTTCTTTATGAGTCACAAGAAAACCTACCGCCAACTGGAGTTTCAATCAGAGGTCCACTTTTTCCATCAGGTCGGACAGTTGGAGCGTTTGGGCTGGTCTGTGGCCCGTGGACAAAACGCCGGCTATTTGAACTACGGCCCCTATGTTGAAGTCGGTGCTAATAAGACCCAGGCACTTTTCTATATGATGATCGACAATCACCAGGGAATTCCTTGCGCTTATAATCCTAGAAACTGCTCTTTGTCCATGATCCCGGCGAATGAGCCCGTCGCCAATCTTGACATCTATGATGCCACCAGCGGAGAGATTTTAGCCAGCAAACAAATTAAGCGTCGGGACTTTGCAGCTTCCAGAACCTATCAAGCGCTGACCTTGCCCTTTTCTTCCGTGGGCAGGGAAAACCATCTGATCGAGTTTCGTGTATACAGTTATGGTAGCGCTTCGCTGAATGTCGATGGGGTTATCGTGAAATAGGCCGAGCAAAGGAACTCCTTCCTGGCGAAGAAGTTCCTGGCCTCTACTGATCAAATATCTTTTTCTTCCGTGTAAACCAGGCTCACCAGACACTGCTCGTTCTGAGCAGCGTCGCCGCCACCTTCGATCAGTTGCTGAGAGCGGATTTGCTCAAGATGCTCAAAAAGCTTTGGCAGCAAACTTTTGGGCAGCCGAAACTCCCGGATTTCCGCCCCGAAGGCGACTTGTTTAATCAGTCGCTTCTCTATTTCGTTGGCCTGGCGCGGGGTGGAGGTTTTTAAATAATCTTTTGTTTTCTCCTCTGAAAATCCCAGCGCTTTACACAACTTAAGTAAGTTGATGCGGGAGATTCCCCGGTCTCCGCGCAGAATTTTACTAAGCACGGAAGGGTCCATCTTGAGATCTCGGGCGAAAGCTCTCAAAGAATAGCGATGATTGGCTTCTCTTCTTTTATCCAGAATCTCTTGTAATTCTCTGACAATTTGCCTTTTCATTATTGTGCGTCCTTGAGTTCTGACACAATAATAGGTATCAATTCTTGCGAAATTATTGCGAAAACTGATATCTTTGAAATCCACCCACAGTAGGAACTCGACTTGGCACGAATCGGTATTGTCGAAGATGATAAGAGTATTGCAGCTACGCTCACGATCAACCTGCAGAGCTTTGGTCACACTGTGGATCATTATGATTCAGCGGAAAGCTATCTTTCTAAAGGCCTCGCCCACAACCACAATCTCCTGTTGCTTGATTTCAATTTACCACAAATGAACGGCCTGACTTTATGCGAACATCTTAGAAGCTTGTTCCCGGATACTCCGATCATTATACTGACCGCGAAAGTCGATGAAATGACCGCGGTGAGCTGCCTACAAGCGGGCGCCCACGACTTCATTAGAAAACCTGTGGGGTTTCACGAACTCCGGGTGCGAATAGAAAAATATTTAAAACCCCTGACAGAAATGAATCTTGGAACAAATGATTTCGCTCTGAACACGGATGAACTCACCTGCACCTATAAGGGTAAAAGCATCGAGTTCACACGCACAGAATTTAAAATTCTAGAAATTCTTTTGAAAAACCCCAGTCGCATCATCAGTCGCACGGATCTCGCTTCAAGATTAGATCCTCATGGACAGATTCTGGATCGAAGTCTTGATTCGCACATTTCCCGACTAAGAGCCAAACTGAAATCAGCGAATGTGGACGAATTAGAGATCTCTGCTGTCTACGGTATCGGCTACAAAGCGGAGTGGCTTCATGATTAAGTTTAAAATGCCGACGCTCACCATCGGCATGATTTTATCTATTGTCGTAGCTTTGGTTTTTTCTCTGCTGACCGGGATTATTATCAGTCGTCTTCTCAACCACTTGCGCGAAAGAACCTACTTGGCTGTTGCCAAAGTCATGACGGAAAGCCCGGACTTCGAACACAATCTGCAAAAAGTCACTCAATACATCGTTCCCTCTTCTCGTTCTGAATACCCCATATGGGTTTTTGATCCACATGGAAACATCAGATTTACCAATAGAACAGAGCCTCCCTCCGAAATTCTCATGGCGCATTTTCACGAGATGTCCGACGCGCCGAAAAATACTTACAATGAAATCATTTTGAGCTTAAATCCGTTCACAACGAGATATGTCTTGGTCAATCCCGCAGACTCAGACCTGATTGTCGGCTTTCGCGACGATCGAAAAGGCCCGATCGTTCGTTTGAGTGTTATTGTGGTCACTGCGGTTTTCATTTCTTGCTTCTTTGTGTATCTGGCCTCGATCGCTGCGATGATTTTCTATTTAAAGCGAAAGTCTTTGATGATCGACAAAACCCTTATGGAGATCGAAAAAGGAAATCTTTCTGCACGAGTTCCCCTTTCCAAATTCGACCGTTCTTCAGGGCTGATTCCGATCTTCAATCAAATGGCAGATAAGCTGCAAGTTGTCGGCGAAAAACTTCGGACTTATGAGCAAGAAAGACTGCTCGTTTTACAAGAAATAGCCCATGATCTGCGAACGCCTCTGACAAGTCTGACCGGTGCGTCTGAAACCTTGATGTACTCGCAGAACTTGCCGCCAGTTTCTCAGAGGAATCTTCTGAACGTCATCTCCGGAGAGTCTCTTTACCTGAGCAAACTGATTGAAGATTTGTTTTTTCTGGCAGAGATTCAAGCACGTCGAGGACCCACGACGGAAACGATCAATCTGGCCGATCTCGTCAATATCGAGATTCAAAAGCTGCAGGCGACCTCGTCCCATCTGCCGACGATTCATGTTCAAACCAAAAACTATGCCGGCGCTTTGTTAAAAATAGATTCTGTTCTGGCAAAGCGACTTATTTCCAATCTTCTTGAAAACGCCCTCAATGCCAAAGCACGAACTATAAATATTGAAGTCGCGGAAAAAAAGAGACTTCTTCTTCTTAAAGTTTGGAACGATGGTCAGTTACCCAGCGAGGAGCAGATTCGGCAATACGGACAAAAAAAGAAAAGCCGTACTTTTACGGCCGACGGTTTCAAAGGTTCCTTGGGGCTGGGTAGTGTGATTGTTCGTTCCATCGTAGAATCCCATCAGGGACATCTCAGGTTGCGGACGACGACTTCCCCGGAAGGCTTTGAGGTGTCTGTGGCCTTTCGCTTGTCTTAAGCTTTTTAATAATAAGGAATCTCGACCACGGAGCGAATGCCATGACGACTTGTGATCACGGACACGACTTTCCGAAGAGCATCAATGGTCTTCCCTTGTTTTCCCAGTATGTAGCTGAAGTTGTTCTTCGAACATTCCACTTTGTAAACGGTGGTGCGTTCTCCCTTAGCGAAAGAAACGCTGACATCATTCGGTTCCGGCACTATTCGGCGCAGTAAAATCTCAAGCAACAGACCGGCTTCTTCACGAACCAGGTCTTCTTCTCCGGGCACAGCAGGAGTCGCTTCCAGATTTCTGGCGCTCGCGGATTCCGTAAAGAGTGCCTTTCTGACTTTAACAACGTTCAACTTTCCGGTGTCTGACATAAGCGAACTCCCTTTTCTTAAGATTAATAACCTCTAAGAAATCCGGAAAGACCAATTTAAAACACTTTCTCACTTTCTGTGTCTGCCTCTGTCCTCGTGAAGACATATAAGTCGGGCAAAAAGCAGACACAGCCAGATCTTTTTTAGGGATCTTGAACCGTCACAGCTCCCGCTTCAATGCTCACACTTCGATTTCCCACCTGAATATTCCACTTTCCCGAAGTCTTTGTTGCTGACGCTGTTAACGTTGAACAGCCGATATTCAGCAGAACGACAAACTCGGCATTGGTTGTTCTTGTCGCATTATAAAACTTTCCATGCCACTGAGCGGCCCCTCCATTGGACGGGTTTTCGGTAAAGATATTATGCTGAGAAAACTGCACGCCAGGTCCAGCAAGCACATCGATACAAAGAGTTTCACTGCCATTGGTGATCTTAGCCTGAGTATTGTTCGAAGAGGTCATCTGATTGAGCGCATGAATATTCCACTCCCACTGACGGGCCGTTGTCGATGCCAGGTCGTCATACACCACCACCAAATTCGGACGTAAATAGACCAGAGTTCGCTTGGCTTTCGATAAAGCTCCATCATAGGCAGATGTCGCATCACCGCTGACAATGTCATAGGTTGGGGTGTGCTTGAATAAAGTGACGTCCCCTGATCCCATTTTATTATTCACTTCATAGAAGACCTGTCCCTTGCCGTCGTCATAGGTCACGGCATTTTTCGCCTTCGTCGTATGATACCACTTCAGCCAATGCGGCGTTTTATAGTCGTCATAGTAACCTGACTCGATGGCCAGTCTTTTGCCTCCCGAGTTGATGACAAAACTATTTTGATCCGCGTGGCTGTGATTAAAAGCGCCATAAGGCTTTGGACTGGATTTAAAGTACACCGAGGTTCTGGCAAGATTAGACAGATCACTATGCATTGCCACCTGCCCGATGGACTTCAACCAAAGCGCGTGGGGTGTTCCTTCAGGGAAAGGCTGAGTTCCGGTAAAATCGGCAGGAGGCGCCAAGAGGTATTCGATACGAGTCCGATCCTCTCCACTGATTTTAGACATGTGCCAGCGGCCCAAGGGTGATGGCGAAAAAAACGTGTAACCTTTTCCGTATCGCGCCTGCTGCTCGCCTTGATTCCGTTCAAACCCGTCACCGAAAACTGTCGTGAACTCTGACATTCCTGGCGGCGTGAAGTAAGCGAAATAACGACCCCAGTTTCGAATCCACGGTTTTTGCGCCACATCGATTCCTGTTCCGTAACGAAGTTGGTAAAGCGATGGCAACATTTCACCGACATCCCAATTTCCCTGAGTCGCCGCGTTGGCAAAACCACCGTCTTCGTCCGCCCAAGGGTTGATCGCGTTCACCGCCTGAGGAAGCGCATTCGTAAACCAGGTATTCGCCTCGGGAAGATCGCCGACCACCAGCGACGCAATAACAGCGACGATAGTTAAAGTCTGATTGCCGTGAGAGTCGCGGGGATTGACTGAGATTCGCGAGCGTGTCCCGATAATATCGTTATACATCAACCCATTGCGCGCGATCAGCATCGCCAAAATCTGCGACCGTTGTGCGGAAGTCAGGCGCGAATACAGCCAATCGTATCCCACCGCCACAGTCCAAGTCAGGTATCGAGCCGCCATATCTGTCCCGGCCGGAAGAGAATATTTCGTCGGGCCATTCGGATCCCACGACGCCAAATTCATGACTCTATTAATCGCATCGTTACAATAACTGGTCTGCCCGCTGAAAACACAGGCCTGCAAAGACGCCAGGGCATATTTACTGTAGTTAAAACAATCCGTCGCCGTCGTTCCTGGATTGGGAAGAGTTTGCGAAAGACGGCTGTTGACCTGACTTAACAGTGAATTGATCGCGGACTGTCGCTGCGTCTTCATTAACTCTAAAGTCAATGCCTCAGGCAACGAACGTGGATGCGTTTTCGCGGATACTGTACTTAATAACGTCGAGATATTCGGAACTACAAACGGTTTCGAATTCGCATCGACGATAAATTTTCGGGGCGCGCTGGTCACGCCGGCTGGATTTTTAACCACCCATGAATAAGTTCCCACTGGCAACACTTCATCCCAATTCAACCAGTTCTGAGACGCATTCAAAGTCTTCGTTGAACCATTGGGATAAGTCAGGGTCACTTGATAGCCCCCGGATGTCGCGACGTCAGGCCAACGGAAATCCGGCGGCGTTTGCTCGACGGTGTTACAATCTGTAGGCCGCACGACTTGCGCCAAAGCATTGCCACTAGCCATCCAGTCCTGAACTGTGTTCGGCGTACAAACTACAACGGGAGCAGGCTCACTCTCGGGAGGAGGATTTTCCGTTGTTGGCGGCACTTCCGGTTCCGCGGGCGGTTCTGGCGACGGCGGCGTTTCCGGTACCGGCGCAGGAGTTGGCGTTGGAGTTGGCTCCGGCTCTTGCACAGGCGGTGGCTCCTCCACAGGAGGAGACTCTGTCGGCGTCGGAGGTGTTTCATTTTCCTCGGGCGGTGGCTCGCTCGCGGGGGGCGCTGGCTGAACTGATCCTGGAGGTGTGCCCACCGTGGAAGGCGGAGGCGCACTTGATGAAGGAGGCGGCGCCGGAGAAACCTCGGGAGCCTTTTTTGATGCCTGAATTTCTTTGCCGCCGGAACCGAATTCGCAAGAAGCCGTTAAGAAGGCGGTCGACACCAAGATTATCGTACGCAGATGGAATAAATTAACCGGACTCATCACTTCTCCTTATTGAGATTGAAACAGAAAATCTATTAAGTCCTTTTTACCAGACGCAGCTCGTGGAACCATCAGAGGTGTAAACCCACGTTGCCGTTCCACCTTTGCAGATACATTGACGATAGCCTGAGGTGATCGCCAACACGGCGTCATGATCGATATCGCAAGGATAGGGTTCCGATGAATTCTTCTTTACTTTCATGTTGCCATTCACATCGAGTTTTTCCACTGGGGTCACCGTCGCAATACCAATATTGCCGTTGTGATCAATGGCCATTCGCGTGTTGGAGGTCGTCGAACCATTACTGACTGTTTGGAAATAAATTTTACTGCCACGGCCGGCGCCGGAAAATATGGGTTCTGTCGCAATGAACTCGATACGTGCGCCCTCGGAAAAAGCGGCTCCGTCATAGCCAAAACCAAAGAAGCCTCCTAACGAATCTCCGGCCTGAACGGCCGTGCGCGCACTGGCACTGCCGCGACTGGATTGCACAACAAACATCGGTCGTCCCGTCAGCGCCGTTCCCATGTGATTAGAAACCAACATCGCAGGATTTTGTGTGGAGGTTGAATCATCGTTGGACACGCGAATGCCTGACGTCGCATTGGTCGTGTGCACATCCACCAGGTAGCCCGGCGTCGAAGTTCCCACACCGACGTTGCCGTTTTTATCAATGACCACGCGTGGAATGGGATTCACAGAACCCGTGGGTGTAGTCAAGAATCTGATTTTTCCGGGTGTATTACCACTTGAAGCCGCGCCATCGGATTCGACGCGAATACTCGCCGCATTTCCATACGCACTGCCGTCATAAGACGACCACGTCCAGGCCCCCAAAATATTTCCACTGGCCGGTGCCGTGTTCCCCGCTGCCGCATAACTCATATTCAAAATATTCGAACCGCCTTGCGTACTCATCGCATGCTCGTTGGCCCCCGTGGTGGAATTTTGTAAAATACGATTCTGGGTTGTCAGAGTACTTAAATGCAGAAGCGCCGTGGGCGAAGAAGTTCCCACGCCAACATTTCCATTGGCATCGATGCGCATCCGTTCACTGCCTGCCGTCGCTACACCCAGAACATCTTCGGCCGCCCGGAAAAGTCCTGTGTTGGTTCCGGAATCACTGGCAAAAGAAATCGAGGGAGCCGCCGCTGTTCCTGAGGCCGCTAGCAAAGCCCCCGTCATAGGCACTGAGCCATCCGCTTTAAAATCCGCGGCAATCAAAGACGAGGCACTTGCGCAACTCCAACCTGTCCCGGACCATTTTAGAATATGATCCAAAGTTCCACATGTGACCGGGGCGAGGTTTGCTCCGGTCACTCCATCCGTGGCGACAAGTCTATTAATACCCGGATTGGAAAAAAGCTGGGTCGTTGAAATAGCCCCGTCGGCAATACCCGGATTGGGATACGTGCCACTAAGACTGCCGCCTGCAGTTCCCGTTGGAGTCCGCGCATCGGTGAAACGAGCATCATTCCCAGCGGCGACAGTCCCTGCCGTCGTTCCGACATCAATTCCGACAGTAATCGCCGTGGTTCCTGACGTAGTAATAGGGCCGGTGCCAGTCACCGTGCTGACGGTTCCACCACCGCCCGAATCGACCACGCAGCTGATGGTCGTGCCATTCGACGAAAGAACCTGACCTGGAGCACAGGCGGGCAACGCCGTCTTTAAAAGAAAATCTGTCGGCAAGAATGTTCCTAACTTTTCCGCAGAAAACGACACAGCGGCATAAGGAACGCTTCTTATCTCGTTTGCAGGAGATATCTGATGCCACAAACTGCCATCATGAAATTGCACTCGCAACAGACGAAGGGCCCCGGCTGAAGACTGATAAGTGCCTCCCGCCGCACAGTTGAAAGTAACGTTGTTATTTGCAAAAGCATCCAAAAGTTTGAAGAGTGGGTCTGCGGGAAACTGTTTGGTGCCGGAACCAATCGCCACATCAAAAAGACCTTTGGAACCTGTCATATTGACGCCGTCTTTTTGCTCTTTATAAATTACACAATTGCCCGACGGATCTGTGATTTCAAAAAAGAAACTGACGTTATTATATTCCAGAGGTGCCCCATTGTCCCCCGTGATTCGCCCCTGATAGGTGAGCGTGTTCAGCGAAGCCCCCGCTACGGCTGAATAAATACTAAGGCAACCCATCACCCAAAACAGACCGCTCATTTGCCTTGCTCTGCACATACAAGTATCTCCAAATCTAGTTGTTGAAATCCGCGAGATAGACACAATATTCCTAGTAAAACTCGTTTCCGAATTTCTATCGGTGTGAGTCCGATGTGTCTGCAGGTGGTAAGAATGGAACTTGAGGCGGCACGAAAAGACATCTTTCCAAAATGAAGTCTAATCTATGCGAGTTGTTTGAAGATTTTTTTCGTTTGACTCAACGGACACAAGGAAACGTGCCCGGTTTAAGTAAGATTAAATATTTTTAAAAATGAAGTGTTTGGTTACCACAGACCTTCAGATGCCAAGATCTGCTTAGTGATTCGCTTAGCCCGAGGACCACCATAACCTTCCTCAGAAGGCGCTAAATCGCTCAGATTGGTCACGGCAATATATTCTTGGCCATCTTTCTGAAGGTGCGCGATGAACCAGCCAAAATTGATCTTGCGTTGCTGATCATAAAAATTAGAACCGGTTTTACCATGCAACTTAAAACCTTGCGGCGAGGTCTCAAGATAGGTGATTTCCCGAGCCCGTTGCATCGACCTTTGCGACACAGGCAACTGCTCGGTCCAAAGTTTTTTCATGAATTCCACCTGCTCATAAGCCGTGATCTGCAGTCCATTTTGCTGAGGAGGTTTCAACCAAGCCGTTTTAATTCCCGCGGAAATATCTTGATTGCCATAGTTGAAATCGCGCAAATATTTCTGGAACTTCTTCTTTCCCATTTTCGGTGTCAGTCTTTGCGAAAACCAAACGACAGAGTCTCTCATCCAAGTCTTGGCGTCGTGATCTTGATTTACTTCCGGGCGAATATCTTTATGGCCATCCCACTGCAAAACTTCATTTTCGTCTTTCAGCACCTTCGCATCGAACGACATCACCGCCAAAGGAACTTTGAAGGTTGAACATGCCGGATAACGTTCTTTACAAACCTCGTCCCCGATCACTTTGTCGTAACTGCCGGTTTTCATATTGAACAAAAGAAAACAGCCCTTCTTGCCGGCGAAAAAATTTTCTGAAGACATTTTTTCCGTTGCAGACTTTTTTGGTGCCGTTGAGCAGGCTGTCAGCAGGAAGATTGCAAAAAGAACAGAAAGCGTTTTCATAGAAAGTTCCAAAGAAAAGATGTTTTAGAAACGCTAACATCAATTTTTCAAGCGAACAACTCGGGAAGCCAGCCAGGAACTTCAACATAGACTTCGACCGCCACCGTGGCGACAAGCAACAGTGTCAAAGGCGATCCCCTCACTTTCTTTGGCTAGAAAGGAAGAGTTCCTTTGCCCACAAAACAAAAAACCCGCTTTTTACAGCGGGTTTTTGAAATCCTATACGTAAGAACCTCTTTTGATCTTTTCCAAGATCAATTTTTCGGTCTTGATCGGATCGTTCGGGTCGACAGAGAAGAAAGACTGTTGCTCACAACGAATCTTTTCTTTGATCAACCAGCGTAGGATGTCCGCCAAGTTTTTGTTCTTTTTGTCCAAGAAGAACGGATCGTTTTCCAAAGCGTCTTTGGCTTTTTTCAGAGCGCGCGCTTCAGCTGGATCGGATTCTTTCACTTTGTAGTGAGGAAGATCGTATTTCTTCACGTCTTCAGGCAAAACGCCCAAGAATTTGACGTTCGGAGCCGAGAAGTCAGCATTACGAATCAAAGATGCCGCCGATCCCGCTTTCAAAGTACGGAAGATGTTTTGCAATGTGTACGCATCGAGATCCCCGAAGAAGTACATTGGCACGTCCAACTCTTCCTGGATCAATTTCGACCAACCACGCACGCCGTTCGATGGAACCCCTTGCGCACCCATCACGATACAGTTGTTACGACGAGTGAAACCCATCGTGACCAAAGTATTCGCCGTACCTTCAGACTCAACGATCAAGCAGAAATCGATTTTCTTTTTCGCTTTCAACTTCAAAGACTGAGGTTTGTTCTTCGGTTGGAATGGGGAAGTACCCAAAGTCGAAAGATCGACAACGGCCTTATCGCCATCCGGCAAGGTTTCGGTCACAACCAGTTGTTGAGAGTACGTCTGACCCCCACGGTCATTGGCGAAACAGTTCAATTCTTCACGGTACACTTCAAGCATATCACCGATGAAATCGATGATCGCGTCTGATTCCGGTTGGTCGTCGAAATCCAACGGCTTCAAACGAGGATTCCCTTTAATCAGACCTTTACACATGTAATAAAGCTCACGCTTTGTATTTACCGCGCCTTTGTCCAGGTTGTTCAAAAGGATTTCCAAAACGAAAACCACACGCGCTAGCTTCTGAACAGAAGAAACGTTCAGTTCAGTACGGACAACTTTGTCCCCCGGCGTGAGGTAACCCACTTTAGAGTTGTACAAAGAATTATC
The DNA here is from genome assembly GCF_000786105.1 of Bdellovibrio sp. ArHS. Taxonomy (NCBI): domain Bacteria; kingdom Pseudomonadati; phylum Bdellovibrionota; class Bdellovibrionia; order Bdellovibrionales; family Pseudobdellovibrionaceae; genus Bdellovibrio; species Bdellovibrio sp. ArHS. The sequence goes on along the minus strand of NZ_JTEV01000025.1, from coordinate 55,400 downwards.
CAGAGATGTTTTTACCGCCTCTAAAACCGGACGCTTTGAAGACTCAAGATCCCTAAGCATCTTGTCGGCCAAAATGCGGGCTTCTTTGGGAATATCAATTTTTAATTCACGAATGCTGAGTAGTTTTCCCATCGTTCAACCTACTTCTTTTTACCAGTTGTTTTTTTAGTCGTTTCTTTTTTTGTCGTCGTCTTCTTCGTGCCCGCCGACTCAGAGGCTTCTTCGACAAGATCTTCACTGCTGATCACGTCTTCTTCGATCTCGTGATCGATGCCCTTTTTCTTCTCGCGCTTTTTCTGCTCAAGAAGTTTAGATTCCGCCGCTTCCAAATCAGCGATCGCCTCTTCAGAATCGCGACCTAAAAGTTTTTTCAAACCTTCTTCAGCCTTTTTCTTACGAGACTCGGGAGCATTAATGATACGCGCCAAACCTTCAACCAAGATTGGACCGAACTGCTCGATGTGCGCCAGTTTTCTTTCAAGATCCGCCTCTTTCACTTCTTTTTTGATGTGACGAGACAGTCTTTGACCAGCTTGAATCAAAGCCAAACGAATTTCTGCCACCAACTCTTCGGAAGCATCAATCGTTTCTTTCGAAGCATTTTTAAACTTGATGAATGGCGAAACCACAGACACTGCAAAGATGTAAGGACCTAGCGGCAAGCTGTCTTTGGGTTGTCCCAAACCATAGGACTTCCAGTTCACAGACTCAATCGCCCAGGTGATTGCGCAACCTGATTTATCAAATTGCAATGGCACACGGTTCGCGAAACGAAGCAAAGTCACTGGGCTGTCGGCCTCTTGATAGCGGTCTTTGAAACGCGCCAATGCGACTTCCACCACAACCGGTTTAAAGTCACAGATTGTCGGTTTACGTGTCACCACCGCAAAGAAGTCGATTTCACCAAGACGAGTGATGGATTTAGAAAGAGCTTCTTCCCCTACCGTCAAAACTGACTTCGTGGAAGGCGCCATCAAGTCCGTGTTTTGCACGGCTTGGAACACCTTTTTAAAATCCTCTTCCGTCAATGAAGTCAGAGGTTTTTCCAAAAGATTTTTAGGCAGACCTTTTTTTGTAAATTCAGAGATAGACTGGTCCGAAATACGCGAAAAACCGGTCTTTAAGAACTTAGAAAGCGTGGTTTTTCCGAACAAAGTGGAGTGCGTGATGAACTCGCCCAGTTTAAACGTGTGAGGATGAGGCAAGGACGCCTCGGGAACTTGCGGCACATCCGTGCTGACACGGTTCACAGTCACATAGTCGTTTTCCATCAACTTGTAAGTGATGGTCATATGCGGATTTACCAGGATTGTGCCCTCAATATAAGTCACGATACCGCCGTCACCGTTTAACTGAATACGTCCATCAAGAACGAATTCAACACGAGTTCCGTGTTCACGATCCCAGTCCAAAGTTTCCTTATTTTTTAGAACACCTGTATTGGATTTGATGTCGACATCCACTTGCGCAGAGATCGCTTTACGCATCTTTTTGGTCTTGGAAATAACGTTTACACCACGGGCATTGGTCATTTGCGCCCACGTCGTCGCCGCAGAGATACCAATACCTTGCTGACCGCGTGAACACTGTCCACGACCAAATTTTGACGAAGCCAAGTACTCACCATAAACTTTGGCAAGATCTTCAGCTTCGATTCCAGGTCCGTTATCTTCGACAACGATGCGAATTAAATCAGTATTTTTAGTAGAACCCGTTCCTACTTTGGTGACTTCAACTAGAAGATCAGGAAGAATGCCCGCTTGCTCACACGCATCCAAAGAGTTGTCCACGGCTTCTTTTAAAGTCGTCAAAACGGCTTTCAAAGGAGACGAAAATCCCACCTGTTGGAGGTTCTTCGCAAAATATTCAGCGGTGCTACTTTTGGTAATCTTACTCACGGTCGCTTGATCCTTCACGAGATGTTAACGAATTTTAATGAATGACTTTCATAGGTTAAGCCGAACGCAGGGAGTCAAAGCAAGACTTTAGGCTCGCTGATGCTAAGCGGCAAATTAAATCCATTTGCAGATGGAGGTCGTAAATACGAGCCCAGTTCCTCTTACCTCCCCATTAACTTAATGAAAGTTCTATGGCATCCGATAAGTCTTTTAGATGAGAACAGGCACGTATCTTTTTATTCTCATATCTCTTTTTGGGACGCTCGCGACGGCGGCGCCCAATGCTTTGACCTATCAAGGGCGCATCGTCAAAAGCGATGGGCACCCGTTGGAATATGGAAGCACCAGTTTCATCTTCGAGATTACAAATCCTAATGGCAGCTGCGTCATTTACCGCGAACAGCGCGATGGTGTGAATCTTTTGAATTCCAACGGCGTTTTTGATGTCCCCATCGGTTCAGGCACAAAGCTCTTTCCGTCAGATCCCCTTTTTACTTTGTTGGATGCGTTTAACAATTCCAAAATTCACAACTGCTATGGCGGAGCCACTTACACTGCCGCTTCTATGGATATTCGTCTTTTGAAAGTGCAATTCCACGACGGGACCGGTTGGAAAGTGATCTCACCCGCCAACGAGATCCGCTCGGTCCCCTACTCCGCTTATGCTCTTTCTGCCGAAAAACTTGGGACACGATCCGCCGACGAGTTCCTTTTAAAAGCAGGTTTACCCACCTGTTCTGCCAATGAATTTCTGACCTGGACAGGGGCGGCCCTTACGTGTGCGCCGGTTTCTGGGGCTGCTGGTGGTACTGTCACCCAGGTCACCTCAACCAATGCTTACCTGTCTATCGCCAATACTACCTCCACGCCAGCGCTGACTTTAAACATCGGTGCCGTCGCTGGAACCGTTGCTGCCGGAGACGACGCTCGTTTCAGTGACGCCAGAACACCCACCGGAGCGGCGGCAGGAGATTTATCAGGCACCTATCCCAACCCCGTCGTCGCAAAAATTCAGAATACCGCGGTCAGCGCCCTAGCCCCCACTGCGGGACAAGTTTTGAAATATGATGGAACCAAATGGGCTCCCGCTGCGGATAACAACGCCGGCGGCACAGTCACCAACATCGTGACAGGAACCGGGCTGAGCGGCGGTCCGATTTCCACAACCGGAACAATTTCACTAGCAAATACCACCGTGACGGCGGGCTCTTACACGCGGGCCACAATCACTGTCGATGCCCAAGGACGACTGACCTCGGCCAGTTCTGGTGCAGCTGTCAGTCTTTCCACCGAAGTAACAGGTGTCTTGCCGGTTGCTAATGGCGGAACGGGACAGGCAACAGCACTAGCCGCCTTTAATGCACTTTCACCACTCACCACCAAGGGGGACGTGTTAGTGAACGATGGTACCAATGATATTCGCCTGCCTTCGGGCACGAATGGACAGGTCCTTTCCGTCAACACCACCCAAGCTTCTGGACTGCAATGGGTGACGCCAACAAATGGAACCGTCACCAACGTCACTGGCACGGCTCCGATTGTCGTTTCATCGGGTGGCACAACACCCGTGATTACGATCGATGATGCCAGTGCGACAAGCAAAGGAGCGATGCAAGTCGGAAATGGTCTTGCGGTCAACGCAGGAGTGGTTTCTGCCGACCCGACCACCTTCCCGTCTGCCGTGCCGGTATCTAAAGGGGGCACCGGGGCGACGTCCATCCTTGCCAATCGTTTAGTGGCTACCAACGGGACGGGTTCAGCATTAACCGCATTCAACTGCGGTCACGGACAAATACTGACTTTCGATGCCACTGGAATGATGACTTGTTCCTCGTTCACAACCAGTTCAGTGTTCTTGAACAATGGGAACTCTTTTGGCGTCTCGGCCGTGTTGGGAACGAATGACAATCAGTCTTTAAGTTTTAAAACCAATAACTCCGTGGCGATGACTATTCTTCCTGATGGCAAGACAGGGCTTGGTACGGCAGCTCCCGCAACAAGCTTGGAGGTTTTAGAAACAAGCGGCGCCACCAGTCGCGGCATCACTTCAACCACCATCGCAAATTCCAATCCTGGAGGATTGATGCAAACCCGCGGCGCGCGCGGAACCGCCAGTGCGCCGACAGCGACACAAACCAACGACACCTTCGGCTGGATGGCCTTTCTGGGACACGATGGCGTCGGATTCTCAACCCAAGCACAACCCACCGGAGTCAGTGCCATCGCCACCGAAAACTGGAGCACAGTGGGGCATGGGTCGGCGTTAAGATTTACTACAACCACCAACACGGAGGTCAATGGCGGCGAAAGAATGCGCATCGATCACAATGGCAATGTCGGTATTGGGACAACAACTCCCTCGGCTAAATTGGAGGTCGCCGGGAATGCCAAGATCACGGGCAACTTAGTGGGAGCGGTCAAGGATACGTCGGGAACGGCCCTCAGAATGTGCAGCGGAACCAGTGCCAATTCAGGCTGGACTTATTACAGTCTGCATTCTGCGGTCACGGGCTCCTGTGGGGCCTACATGAATATCGACACTTCAGCTTGTGGCTTTTCGACCGTATTTAGATACTTTCCTTCAATTCAAGGCGATGGCGGACATTGGGTTACAACCGGGGCAACCTCGGTTTATACCCCCACAGCGACAAGCTTTCGAATTTACATTAATCTGATGGGAAGTTTCGATGCCACGAATTGCAATACCACAACTCTTCCCCACAACACGAATAAATACCGTATTGATTGGCTGGCCGTGGGGCTGTAGCCAGGGGACCTGGATTTTCTTATTTACCATTTCTTCATGGTTTCATCTCAAACTGAGACAGTCTTCTCATAAAAAATTCTTAGCATATTAAATTATCTTTCAGAATTTACCGATAAATGAGTTATGAATCACATCATACTCGGTACGTCTCGGAAATTGATTGTCATTTGTTTCATACTTCTTTTGACAGCATGTTCGATAGATGCTTCTCTTCAAACAGATTTAACTTCCAAAATTATCTCGGACAGCGACGCCGTCCCCGTAGTTCTTACTTTGGATGTTGGTTCCTCTATGACCATTGAGCCTGCCGGAGGAACACCGCCTTTCACTTATAAACCTTCGACATCAGGTTATCTTGACACCGCAACAGGACAGTACTCGATTCCTGCCAATGCGCAAGTCGTGGATGAAATTCTTGAGGTCATTGATAGCACCGGAAAAACTTTCGCCGTAACCATTCATCGTAAAGGCTTCCGCGAATTCAGACGAATCGATATGCCTCAATCGGCGCAAGATCAGAACTACATTACAGATGCTGTATGGCTGGATTCAGGTAAGGTCTTAACGACGGCGGTGGGAAGTGACTACGAAGGCGAACGCTGGGCCACTTATCGCAGCAGCGACGACGGCGGCACTTGGAATCGCGTCGATCAATTTATGGGTTACCACTATCACGGTGAATCCCACCCTTTAGCGATGACGGCAAAAGGCAGTATTGTTTTTGTCTGCGGTTACGCCTACGCGTATGACACGACACCATCAGATCCCGGCTCGGGCTGGTTTGTTAGACGGTCTACCGATGAAGGCAACACCTGGACCACTTCCGATCACTGGTGGGAAGTCGCTGGATCTAATCATGTCTGCTATGACATCGCAGTGTCCCCCACGACAGGATTTATCTATGCGGTCGGTTACGCTGAATCCACGACAGACCAGTTCTGGGTAATTCGCGAAAGTAAAGACGATGGTGTGACTTGGAACACAATCTATCAGGCGGCCCCCCTCGCAGGAGGCAGTAGCGACATCGCTTATCAAGTCAAAGTGTCTCCTTCAGGCGATCTTTTTGTGATCGGCGCCTCCGGTCCTTCCGCGACGATGTATTTCCTTAAAGGCACATTCAGTTCGGGAAGCTGGACTTGGACGCCCGCAACCTCCGTTCCCGCTGTGCAAACCTACGGCGATTACGAGTTGCGTGGCAACTTGCAGGTCATTGACGACAACACGGCCTATTTCTCATGCCGCGTGGGCGCGTTGGGAAAGATTTATCGCACGACAGACGGCGGCGCTAACTGGGCTGAGGTGTATTCAGGCCAAAGTTTTTTACAAGGCATGACGGTGACCGCTTCAGGCCAGTTGATCGCCACTGGCGGTAACAGAGCTACGAATCCCTATGACTGGAAAATCGTCTCTTCTACAAATGGTACGGTGTGGACTCCTTTAGATCTTGATGCTTTGCTGTCTCCACCTAAAGGGCCCTATGGATTGACGATCGTATCGCATCCGACCCTGAACAAGATTTTAGCTATTGGCTCGAACAAAACAGATTATCAAGCAGCGGTGGCCTATTCCGGCGACGATGGGGCCACCTGGAGTCTGGGAAGTGAAATCCGCTTTGCATGGGCTTTCTATAGTACCGTCACGGAAATCATTCGCACTTCGCCAACAACTTTGTACGCTATCTTTGACACCGACGATATGGATGGAAATTCTCCGTGGGTCGTCACAAAAAGTTTGGATAATGGTCTTACCTGGCAGGATTCAGATCGCTTCGTCCCCGCCTCGAACGACGCCTACGTGAGTGATATTATTCAAGGACATGATGGCGCTCTTTACGCTATAGGCACTAAAAACGGCGGTGCCGCCATACGCAGATCGACGGATGGCACGGTTTGGAATGATGTGCACTCGTACGCCTTCCCGGGATGGGATTACTTCTTGGCTACAAACAAAACCACGGCGACTTATTTCGCGGGACAAGATGGCGCAAATATAGTCGTCGGCAAAACGACAGATGGAACAACCTGGTCTCATGTAAAAACTTTTGCTTTGCCCGGCGGGGTTCATTCGATCAAACCCAAATCTTTAGAGGTGGACACCGCCGGCAATGTCTATCTGATCATCATGGAACAAATCAATTTCGATGCAACGATCGTAGTGTATCGCTCATCAGATGGCGGCACTACGTGGAGCGAAGCCCTGCGCGGTTCTTCACTCCCCAACTATTGGGAAGTCTCGTTTGCTTTGAAGATAAGCCCGACAGGCGACGTCTATGCCTACAATGGCTCTAACATGTTCAAGTCGACCGACAATGGCGCCACATGGAGTCCCTTTAGTACCCCTGCAAACGTACTCGATATCGGTTGGAGCGGCACGATCCCCTACTTCCTTGTCAAGGATCCCACTGACGGAGACGTGGTTGTGACCGAAGGATTTACACCCGGCACGTGGACTATCATCGAAAAAATCGACGACCGATATACCGTCGGCGAAAGCATCGGTGAATACGGCACCGAACTCACCGAAAAACGTTTTTACAGTCTCAGCTCCACAGAACTCTTACTGAATTACACTTACAACGATGCGTACCTGGGAGCCCGAACCATCCTCAGAGTCCTCGACAGTTCTCAATAGGAAAAAGGGCCGACAAGGCCCTTTCCCTTCATTCCCAATAAATCAGATCCTGTTCAGTAAATCTATTTGATTGTGCCCGGCACGCCATCAAACATCAGGCCGATCGAAAAATAGCTGCCTGAAAGATCCAAGGTATCGATGTTCGTGCTGGCGGTTCCGGTACGAGTGAATCCGTCGACCTTATTGCTTTCATAGCCGCCTTCAAAAACAAGATAGAACTTTTTATACCCGATCGAAAGAGAAGCGCCAGCCGCTGCGTAGGGTGTCGCCACCCAATCACCGGAAGCTCGTCGGGCGAATTCGCCATCCTGACTTGCCGTCTTGATTTTCAAGCTGGTGTTACTGCCCCCGACACCCGCATAGCAATCGAAATGCAGGATATCTGTTTTATAAAGAGGCACCCGCGCGAGCAGAAGAATCGAATCTTGATCGATCTTGGCACTATAATCCGTTGCCGAGTTGGCCGGATTTTCTTCTACATCCGCAAGCCTCTTGGTGTAGCGCATTCCCACATCGAGATAGCGATACAGAGGATAGGTGATTTCAATTCCCAAGCGGTTGATGTTTTCAAACTTTTTTAGTCCCTGGGCTTCCGTGGTCTCATTGACATTTTTAGGATCGATACTATGAGTGCCCGCAAAAAGACGGCCTTGCACGGGAATCTCTTTGGCGTAGCTGTTACTTGTTGAAATAAAGCAGAGAAGAACAGTGGCAAGACCCATAATTTTTTTTGACATGAGCAGATCCTTTGCTTCGTGGCCTTAAGGTTATGCCCTCCGCCACTTTCTGCTCAAGTCCAGGCCCTGCCCGAGGGCTCGACCTCTACCTCATCCCGCCTACAGTCGTGTGTTATTCGCAGGACTCCAGACGAGAAAGCTCGACGATCCTGGCTCTTTCAAAGATAAGAAAACGAGCACCGAAGAAATCACCGACAACCATTTTGCCGGTGCCATTGCTGAAGACCGTATCCAGATCACCCTTTTCACCCTGGAAGCAGACCTTCTGTCCCGGCTTAAATCCCTGCTTCTCGTTCACGGCCACACCGACTTGACTGATGTGGGCTCGGTAATCGTCGAAGGTGATATAACTTCCACCGTCGTGAAAAACCCGCACTTGAAAGGTCAACGAACCATCGGCAGAAGCACTGCGCACTTTACCATGATCAAAACGTTTTAACGACCGATTGAAAAAACTGACAACATCACCCGGCTTTAAAGAATTGAGTTTCGCAATTTCCATTTCCTGATTTTCGAGCGAAGTGATCTTGGATATTTCAGACGGCTTGCGCGGCACCACTTCTAAATCGTCGGCATTCTTTTTTAGGAAAAGATAACCGTGTTCCTCGTTAATTTTATAAACGACGTAGGCGCTTTGCGTGGCTTGGTCATAGACCACATCATTGATTTGGAAGGCTTCAACACTTTCAACACTCCAGGCTTGCGGAGCCAGGGCGACCACGGCTAAAAAAAGCAAAGATTTGAGTTTCATAGAAGACCTCCATCCGCCCATCAGTGCAAAACGAAGGCTCGCTCAGATTAAATTAGGTCCCCATAAAAGCCGGTTTGGGTGTCACATTTTTTGACAGCGACGAAGAAATGTTACTTCCTGCCTAGCGAGAACATTTTAGGATGGCCCCCTTTCATCAGAACGAATACTTCCAGCCAAAACCGAAGCCCGTAAGCGTTCCCCGCTGAAAATCAATGCGGTCAGTGCCGTCTGTGACCTGCATTTCAAACCCTACCGAGCGGATAAATAACTCTAATGCGGAAGACGGTGTTAACAAAACGCCAAGCCCCACATATGCCCCAAGAGAGCCCGTTAAGTTCCAAGATCCCGTTGAATAGCTGTACGTCAAAAAGGGGACGGTATAGTTCAGACCAAACGGGAGATAAATGTTTTCCCACCGATAAGCCATCGCTCCCTCTAAAATAAATAGTGTTATTTCCGCATTGTTAGTGACATTTCCGGAGAGAGTCCCGCCTGGTCCAGTAATTTTTAACGACTTGATCTGACGTTTAGGTTCCCAAAAAAGGGACCAGACAGTTCCCCAAGACTGAGGCTCTAACTTTGAGTAGCTAAGGCCCAAACCGGCAGAGGTATCCACCGTGTACGTGGAATTAACGTAACCAGATCCTGAAAATGAAAATATGTAAGCGTCTTTAAACTCTACCTTGTCCGCCGTTGAATAATACACTGACAAGCCCAGGCGATACCCACTTTTTTCTGCTGAAGGTTCATCTTCCCGAAAGGAACGAATTTCCTTATTCGACAATTTGACCAAAGAAGCTTCAACAGGTGTTCCGATAGTAAGGCCAGAACAGTCATGTGATTCCATCGTCAGCATATTATTTTCCGCCTCAGATAAAATCAAAGAACATTGACTTCCATCTTTTAGCGTTGCCAAAAAAAGTTTGCCCACAGGGGCCAGAACTGGATGACTAGATTCTACAAGAACAATATTGTGACTATTTATAATCTGTTTAATTTTATAGGTGACCTTCATTGAATCGGCAGGTGCGGAAATTATCGGTACTTGTTCTTTCGTATTTTCAGAGGGAAAAGTTGTCGACGGTACCGAGACACTTTCTTCGGGAGCGTTCATCGACTCCTCTTGAGCTGCCACTGATAACGTCAATAAAAATGAACATAGAAAAAGAAATGCTTTCTTCACTCGCCCTCGCCGCAAAATAATGTTTTATTTACAATGACAGCGCTGCCATATTAAAGTTAAGTAAATTTTGTTTGTTTGGACCTAAAACCAGTTTGTTTACTCCTCTTCAGAGTTCTCAGGCTTCGCATTCTGTGACAACTCGTCCAAGGCCATTTCGGCGCGGGTTTTATAACCCTTTTTCGTGTTGCAGTCCTTGCACGAGGGAACGCAGTTATTTTTATTGGATTTGCCCCCACGCGCGATGGGAATCAAGTGATCCATTGTGAGATCAGCGGGCTTGAATCTTTCTCCGCAGTGGTAACAAAGACCTTTTCCCAGTTCCTGCTTCCACCACTGGCTTTGGCGCAGCTCGCGGGCCTTGGCTTTTTCACGCTTTTGGTGCTCGGGAGGAGCGGCAGAGAAGAAATAATCCATGCTCGGTGTTATAGACGAAGTTCAGGCCAACCGCAAGTTTCTAGACCTTGGCAGAGCCCCGAATGCCTTTATTTTTAGGGTGTTTTTACCGATATCAACGTGAAGGAGAACGAGCGTATGTCAGTTAAAACCTTTAAAAAAGGCGAAGTGATTTATAAAGATGGCGATAAAATCACCTCTGTCTATCTTATTCAAACTGGGGCCGCCAATCAGTGCCTGATTCGCGGAAAAAAGACGATAGATCTATTCCAGTTGGGCTCTTCTCATATCCTGGGCGATCAAGTGATTCTGGGGCAGAATACTCACCCCACTTCGGCTATCGCCACCACCGAAACTAAGGTTTTGGAAATTCCCGTCGAAACCTTGAAGCAGCAGTACGAAGGCGCCCCACAAATGCTCAAAGTGATTATCAAGTCACTGGCCGACCGCCTGCGCCTGGCGGTGAATGACGTTCGTTCCAGCAAGCTTGAAAAAGATTCTTCTCCTTGTCCTGAAGATCAAGTCGCCAAAGCCTTTGGCGCTGTTTTCCACACGGCCAATCACAAAGGCGACCGTTCAACACCGGGACGCGTGGTAGTCGACTGGAGCATGATGAAGCAGTATTCACAGCGTGTGATGGGCGAAGGCCCCAAGCGCGTTGAACAGGTGATTAACGTTCTGGTCAAACTTAAGCTCGCTTTGTATGAGATGGGTAAAGCCCCGGACAATCCAGACGGCCCCGACGAAATTCAGAAAGTTCATTTCTTGGATTTAGGGCTTTTGGAAAGCTTCTTTGAATTCTATCAATACTATTATTTTAAAAATCGTTCGGATCTTCTTAAAGTCGATGAGCTGTGCCAACAGATGCTGGACGCTCTTTTAAAGCTTTGCGAAAACGAACAACCCGACCGTTTCGGTGTCGTCGGCGTGGAGTTCGCAAAATTCAGCGAGCACTGTAAAAACGAAATCGGCATCAATCTGAACAACGACCACTTTGCCCGACTTGAAGGTAAAGGTGTCTTTATGAAGCGCAAGACCAGCTCAACGGGAGTCATCCTGCAGTTTGAACTCAAAGAATTCCGTTCGATCTTTCAAAGCTGGAAGATGCTTCGAGAAATCGAAAAATGGAATGAAAAAGGTTTCGTCGATATGGACGAAAAAGAAGAAAAACCGAAAAAGAGATCCGCAGGCGGACCTTCCTGCCCGGCTTGTCAGGCCGAACTTCAGGCTGCTGCCAAGTTCTGTCATGAATGCGGTCACAAAATTGTAGCGGCGGCCTAAAATGAGTGAAGCCCTGATTGTTTTTAAAGCGGTGAACAGCGACTCTGAAAAGCAAATGCTTTTACAAAAGGTATTGGCTAAAAAAGAGGTTATTTACCTTCGTGATAAATTCGACCGCACCATCGCTTTAAAACCGGTCAGTATCAACTCGAACAATCAAATCAAATGTCATCATCCCGAAGACACGACGATGAACACCAACGAAAAAGACACCTTCACCGCCAGTGTTTCGGTCGATGGTGAAAAATATCTTTTCGACACGCACCCGGTGATTTCGGAACATTACGTGACGCTGACGGTGTTGAATCTGTTTCATTTACAAAGACGTCGGAACTATCGCTATGTTCTGCCGGAAAACTATTCGGCCGAGTTTGTGATCAATTATCTTAATCAAACGATTTGTTCACAAACCTGCCGGCTTTTAGATTTAAGCACCGAAGGCTGTGCCGTGGAAATTTCTCAAGGCCATGCCGATCTTCACCTTGAAGATCTGGTAGAGGCGGAAATCTTTTTAGGAGACCGCGAGCCGATTTTAGTTCAAGGGGTTATCAAAAACATCCGCATTAAAGATGAAACCCTGCTGGTTTTAGGTGTGGAGTTCAACCACATGGCCAATTCGAGCGAAGAGAATATCGTCACGTCACTGACGGATCTGCAAAGAGAGCTCTTCTTTCGGCGCCAAGCGGCCTAGTCTTCACCGCGTCGGATAATACAGTTTATTATCCCACATGCCTTCATTGAAATATTGAATAGTGGCTTTTAATTTTTGTTCCAAAAGCTGCTTTCGCTCGCGCTGTTCCGGCGTGATCATCGCGCCCGTCAGTTCTTGCAAACCATCGCGATCCAACGCTGAATACATTTGCGGCTCTGTGTGTCCCGGTGTCCAGCGCAGATAAAAGTCATTGGCAAAAAGAAGATAGCGTCCATCGATAAAGTTAACGGCCGTCTTATCCCCGTCCACAAACATCGAACTGCCCAGATAGTTTTTGTCCGTTTCTGAAATACCTAAAAAATCCAGGACCGTCGCCGGGATATCGATCTGCTGCACAATCTTTTCCGTATCCACTTTCGGAAAGGCAAAGCTGGGATGATAAAGAAACAGAGGAATGCGGTAGCTGCCCAGATCATTCTCGTATTCTTTACGATAGTGCATGGACGTGTGATCCGCAGTCACAATAAAAAGTGTGTCTTTATACCAAGGCTTTTTCGCCGCCTCTTCGAAAAACTTTTTTAACGCAAAGTCCGTATAGGCAATGGTTTTTAAAATCTCGATAGGCCCTTCGGGAAATTGACTCTGGTACTGCGCCGGCACCTTGAACGGCTGGTGCGAGGACAGCGTAAAAACAGATGTCATAAAGGGCTGCGGAGTCGAATCCAACTGCACCAACATCCACTGCAAGAAAGGCTCGTCCCAAATCCCCCAGACACCATCATCGTCAGCCGCATTGTTGTACTCTTTCGAACCAAAATACTTTTCGACCCCGGCACTTTGCATGAACGAATCAAAGTACATGGTGCCGTTATGCCCGCCATGAAAGAAGCTTGTTGAATACCCTTTTTGTGATAACAAAGTGCCCAGGCCCAAGAAATAATTCGAGGTGAAGTGCGATGAAATAAACGGCTCGTTCATCAAGGCCGGGATTCCCGCCATAACCGCGCCAATTCCTTCGATCGAACGGCGGCCGTTGGCGTAGGCGTTTTTAAAGACCAAGGATTTTTCCATCAACGAGTCCATAAACGGAGTATAGCTTTTGCCGTTCACAGGACCCAGGTACTCTTCGCCGAAGCTTTCCAGAATAATCAAAACCACATTCTGAGGTTTCGGCAGTCGCAAGCCTTCCAGCTTAGAACCTGCATACGAGCCATTCAGGTGTCGTAAAAGATCGTCTTTGCTGGCAAAGAATTTTTCCTGTTTCAGCCCCTCGGCACCATAACTCTTGATGAAGGTGAACGAGGAATTTAAAACCAGATTATTTAAAAGCGGCGCCGGAAAAACATTGGCGCTGACAAAATTCACCGGTTTGCTTTGCAAACCACCACGAATGCCAATCACCGAAATAACAATCGCCACAAAGCTTAAGAACAGATGCGACAGCCAGTAGCCCAGCGGCTGTTTTCTTTGGCCGGGCCAATAAAGACCGGGGGCATTTTTAAAACTGAGGCGAAAAATTGCCACAATGAACAACACAACCAAGACTGTATTGATGATAAAAAGCAGCCAGTAGCTAGAGACAAAATTCCAGATCTTCCCCTGCAATTCATTCATGATAAAAAGACTGTCATAGGTGAACCGTCGCCCCACGAAGTTAATAAACTCGGTGTCGCCCAAATTCAAAATAAACAAGGGGATCTGCAGGACGGTAAAGCCCACGGCCAAAAACCACTGCCAGCCCCTTTGCCATCGCCCGGGCCAGGGCACCATGGCTAAAAGAATCAAAGGTGCCGAAAGGCTTAACACGGCCGAGATATCAAAGCGCAACCCCACGATGAAGGACCATAAGATATCTGAAAACTCTTTTGCTTTAAAAAGGCTCCAGTTCCATAGCAGAAACTCTACGCGGGCGAAGAAATAAAAGAGCAAAGCTAAGAGAGCTAAAGCGAAGACTTTGAGCAGGCGTGACGTCGGTCCAAACATATCGCCCATAGTACATCGACCGCCTGTGTCATTCAAGTGGACTTAACTCGGCCCCTCTGCTACTTTCCCCCTCTATGACACCAGAACAAATGAAAGAAAGATTAGAATCTCATTACCAGGGCGCTAAGATCGAAGTTTACGATCTTACCGGCACTCAAGACCACTACGAAGTGTTCGTGGAAAGCCCGGTTTTCGCGGGAATGACTCGCATTCAACAACATCAGCACGTGATGGCTTGCTTTGGTCCAGAATTGAAGACCGGCGAGGTTCACGCTCTCTCAATCAAGACTAAAATCAAATAAGTTTTTTAAAAGAGGTTTCCATGACGACTCATGAAAAAATTGATTCCATTCTAAATCAAAACAAAATCGTGCTTTTCATGAAAGGCACGCAACAGTTTCCCATGTGCGGTTTTTCTGCCCGCGCTTGTGCAATCCTTCAGGATATCGGCGTTCAATTCCATGACGTGAATGTTCTTGAGGACGAAGAAATCCGCAGCGGCATCAAAGAATACGGCAACTGGCCGACAATTCCGCAACTTTACATCAACAAACAATTGGTGGGCGGAAGCGACATCATGATGGAAATGTACCAGTCTGGCGAGCTTCAAGAGCTTCTAAAATAACATGAGATGTAATGTTGCCGTTTGGGACCGCATTTTAAGGTTTATTTTTGGCGTATTGCTGACGGCTTACGCCATTGCCGGCGGCCCCTTTTGGGCTTACATCGGTCTGTATGGCCTCATCACCGCAGCTTGGGGCTTGTGTCCTGTCTACGCCTTCTTTAGAATAAGAACTCTGAAAGATTATCATCGCGCGATTCCAGACGAAGAATAGGATGTTGTATGTCCCCGGCCCTCATCGAACTTGAAAGTTTTTTGCAAAAAGACCAAATCAAAACCGACGAGGAAAGCCTGAAATTTTGGGGCAAAGATTGGACAACCTATTACGACATCAAAGCCACAGCCATCGTTTTCCCCCGCAGCACTGACGAAGTCGTCTCTTTGGTGAAATGGGCACGCAAAAATAAAATCGGTCTGGTCCCTTCCGGCGGACGCACGGGCCTTTCCGGTTCGGCCGTCGCATTTCAGGGCGAGGTCGTTGTCTCATTCGATCAGATGAATAAAATCAAAGATTTCAGTGCTGTCGATCAGTCTGTCGTTATTGAGGCCGGCGTTGTCACTGAAACCTTGCAAGAGTTCGCGCACTCGAAAAATCTTTTTTATCCTGTGGATTTTGCAGCAGCGGGCTCGTCCCAAATGGGCGGCAATATCGCCACCAATGCGGGAGGCATCAAAGTCGTTCGTTATGGACTGACACGCGATTGGATTATCGGCCTTAAAGTCGTCACCGGTGCCGGCGAAGTTTTGGAACTTAATAATGGTCTGGTCAAAAACGCCACGGGGTATGACCTTCGCCATTTATTTATCGGCTCGGAAGGCACCCTGGGCTTCATCATCGAAGCGACAATACGCCTGGCACCGGCACCTCCGCCGATGAAAGTTTTAGTTATGGCGGTCAGTGGTCTGGAAGCGGTTATGAAGGTCTTTGCTGAATTCAAAACCAAAACATCGCTGGTGGCTTTTGAAATGTTCGCAGACAATGCCTTGAAAAAAGTTTTAGAAAACACCGGGCTGCCAGCGCCTTTGGAAACACAAAGCCCCTTTTACGTGCTTGCCGAAGTGGAAGCTCGCAACGAACAAGATGAAGAACATGCTCTCGGCGTTTTTGAAAAATGCGTGGAAGAGGGTTGGGCTCTTGATGGTGTGATCAGCCAGTCTGACGTACAAGCCGCCACTTTCTGGCGGTATCGCGAAGACATCTCCGAGTCGTTAGCCAAGTACTCGCCCTACAAAAACGACATCGCCGTTACGATCTCTCAAGTTCCGCCCTTTATGAAAGATCTTGAAAAAGTTCTGACCCAAGCTTACCCGACCTGGGAGGTCGTGTGGTTTGGTCACATCGGCGACGGCAACCTGCATATCAATATTCTGCGACCTGCGGGCATGACCAAGGAAGACTTTGTGCAAGAGTGCCGCAAAGTCGACGTCATGGTTTTTGATACGGTGAAAAAATATAAAGGATCGATTTCAGCCGAACATGGTGTGGGTTTAAGTAAACGTTCGTTTCTTTCCTACACCCGCTCTGAAGCGGAAATCGCCCTCATGCGCGGGATCAAAAACCTATTTGATCCCGATGGCATCATGAATCCGGGAAAAGTCTTAGTACACCACTCGGGTCCGAATTGAACGGGTCAGCTTGCCAATATCGGCGGCTAACGCCTGGGCCTGAGCCGAGTGCACATCCATCACCAGATAACCAATTTTATCGTCGGTGGACAGATACTGTCCTTCGATGTTGGCTCCGGCTTTAGAGATCAAACCGTTGATCTCTCCTAGGACGCCCGGTTCGTTTTTGTGCACATTCAAAATACGCGAAGTGCCCTGCTTAACGGGCAGATCCACATTCGGAAAATTCACGGCACCCGAAGACGAGCCAATTTTCAAATAACGGCGAAAACTTTCTGCGACTTCCATCCCGATGGCGAACTGCGCCTCTTCAGTGCTGCCACCGATGTGCGGGGTCAGAATCACATTGTTTAAACCTTGCAGTGGGGATTTGAATTTTTCTTTATTCGACGCCGGCTCTTCAGGAAAAACATCTATCGCGCACCCCGCGATGTGTTTGGACTTCAGCACATCAACCAAAGCATCGATCACCACGACCGTTCCACGGCTGGCGTTAATCAGATGGCTGCCTTTTTTCATCAGCGCCAATTCTTTTGCGCCAATCATGTCCTTGGTCTCTGGCGTTTCGGGCACGTGCAAAGTAACGAAATCGGAAATTTTTAGTAAGTCTTCCAAGGACGACTGCGCCGTCGCATTTCCCAACGGAAGTTTTTTAATAACATCGTAGAAAACGACTTTAAGTCCCATCGCTTCGGCAAGAACACTGACCTGACTGCCGATATGGCCGTAGCCTACAATCCCCAAAGTTTTTCCGCGCACTTCGCGAGAACCCTCTGCCGACTTCACCCAGTCCCCGACATGGGCCTTCGTATTTCGATCTCCCAGTTGACGGGACAAAGCGATCATCTCGGCAATGACAAGCTCCGCGACCGAGCGGGTGTTAGAGTGAGGCGCATTGAAGACCGGCACCCCCACCTCGCGCGCAGTCATTAAGTCGACCTGATTTGTACCGATGCAAAAACAACCGATCGTCACCAGATGAGGATTGTTTTTTAAAACTTTAGCCGTGATTTCCGTTTTTGAGCGAATTCCTAAAACGTCATAATTTGGAAGACTTTTTAACAGCTCTTCCTCGGAAGGTGCGTGGGAAATCAAATCCACTTTATATCCTTCAGAAATCAAAGTTTGCTGCGCTACTGGATGGATGTTTTCAACAAGAAGAATTCTAAGAGCGCTCACTAGCACCTCCGCTCTTTTTAGTTTAATCCGCCGCCTTTATAAGTCATTTCAAAAATGACTCCACGCCCACACTCAGTCTTGCTGACCACGTGCGCAAACTATAGTCAAAGTCATATTCCCAAGAGAGACTAAATACCTATGGCCACAACTCGAGTTTTTTCTCTACTCATCGTCGATGACGATCCCCTGGTACAACAGTCTTTAAAGATGTGTTTGCCAAATCATTGGAAAGTTTTTTCGGCTGTGAAACTTGAAGCCATTCAATACGAGCGCTTCTATCACGCGGCCTTCGTGGACATGCATCTTGAACCGGGCGCGACGAAAGCCGCAGGCCCCCAGATCATAGAAAAGTTAATCAAGCATAACAATCAATTGGAAGTCGTGGCAATGTCCGGCGACCTCAGCCGCGCGCTGATGGAAAGTTGCCTGAAAGCCGGAGCCCAAAGATTTTTGGCAAAACCTTTGATGCCGGAAGAGATTTTATTAATTCTGGAAAAAATTGAGGCGCTTTGGGATTTGCGCAGCCTTGATCCCAGTGCTCTTCGCCATACCACTCGATGGGTCGGAAGCTCCAGCGCTTCAGCGAAGGTCAAAAAACGTATTGCCGAACTTCGCGGCGAAACCAGCACGGTTCTGATCGAAGGTGAAACCGGTTGCGGTAAAGAAGTCGTCGCACGCCTGCTGCATGAGCAAGAAGCCGAACGCCCTTTCATTGCCGTGAATCTGGCAAGCATTCCAGAGAATCTTTTTGAATCAGAAATGTTTGGTCACGTGAAAGGCGCCTTCACGGGAGCGGAGCAAAATAAAGTCGGACTGACTGAAGCTGCCCATGGCGGCGATCTTTTTTTAGATGAGATCGAGGCGCTGCCCCTGTCCCAACAGGCCAAACTTCTGCGCTTTTTGGAAACGGGCGAAGTTCGTCGCGTCGGCGCTAAAGAAAGCACCACGGTAAAAACTCGGGTGATTGCCGCCACCAACCGCTCTTTGGAAAAAATGGTGGCCGCAGGCGAGTTTCGTGAAGATCTGCTTTACCGTCTTTCGTCGCAAAGAATCGAGCTGCCTGCTTTGCGCGAACGCTTAGAGGATATTGACGAACTGGCTCGGCACTTTCTGGAAGCCGAACGTCCTCGCCGCAATAAAACCATTGCTGAAGACGGGCTGGCCGCCTTGAAAAAATACAACTGGCCGGGAAATGTGCGCGAGCTGAAACGCGTCTGCGAACAGCTCAGCCTGACCTCGCCCCTGCCGTTCATTCGGGATGAAGACGTTGCGGCTTGGTTAAAGCCTGCTGCGACGGCCCTTGGCGCCCCCTCTTATACCACTATAGATTTCAACAAAGGACTGAACACTCTTGTCGAAGAGTTTGAGGCCCATGCCATCCGCACTTGTTTAAAACAAACTCGCGACGTTGAAGAAGCCGCGAAAGTCCTGCAAGTCTCACGATCCAATCTTTATAAGAAGATCAAAGACTACAAAATTGACGAGGAACCATCATAATGGATTTTTTTGATTTTAGTTTTCCCATTCGTATCTCAATGCCCACCGCGTGGGAAAGTCATATTTATCGTCAGACAGTTTTCATTGTTCTTTCGATCATCTTTGCTTCGGGCGCAGTCACTTTCTTTTTCCGCAATAAGAACTATTACTTTGTGCAGTCCTGGGCCAGCATCAAAAGCTGGCTGGTCGCCGCCCCCTTGATGTTCCTAGTGATGGGTTTACCTGAACCCTGGCCGTTGGTGTTCCTCACCCTTCTGGCCATCGCGGGTGCCAAGATTTTCTTCCAGATCATGGGGATGTTTCATCGCAGCTATTTCGTCTTGTTGTGTTACGCAGGCATTATCGGCCTGGGGATTTGCGCCTGGTATGATCGCATCGATATTTACAATTCAATGCCGATGATTGTCTTAGGTGTGAGCTGCCTGGTTCCTCTGATCCGTAACTCTTACAAGCGCATGATTCAATACATGTCCTTGACCCTGCTCGCCTTCATCTTTTTGGGCTGGTCCTTCATGCACTTGGGATTGATCTTAAAATTCCCCAATGGTGTTTACCAGGTGATGTATCTGATCATTCTGACTGAATTCTGTGACAACACCAACTTGGCGGTGGGCCGCTATATCGGCGGCTGGAGAATGTTCCCCGGCATCAATCCCCGTCGAACGGTCGGCAGTACGGCGACTTCGATTCTACTGACGCTGTTCTTGGCGGGCTCTATGCGCTTCCTTTTGCCGGATGGTTCTGACAAGTACTGGCTGGCTTCTGGCCTGGTGGCCTCGCTGGGCGGATTCGTTGGTGACCTGGTCATGACCGTGGTTCGGCGTGATGCGGGAATGAAAACCGTAGGACCTTTCATTATTGGACGTGGTGACTTCTTACACCGAGTCGACAGATTGATTTTTGTCGCGCCCATTTACTATTACGTTATGACGGTCATTCTATGAAGGATTGGAACTACGAAAACGAGCAGTGGACGAAACTGCCGACTTATCTAAAACACTTGCCGCTGTTCACTCGCCATATCGACATGTTCAGCGTGTTCATGCGTTTTTTGTGGTCGATCTTCCTAAAGAATATCGCTTTTAAGTTTTATATTCGGCTGCAGGTGAAGGGCACACCCTTTAAAGAAATCTATCGAACTCAGCCCAAGCTGATCATCATCAGCAATCACGCCAGCCATCTGGACGCCGTTTCAATTGCCGCATCCATTCCGCGCCGTTACTGGTTGAATCTTTATATCGCGGCAGCGAAGGATTACTTCTTTACCAATGCGCTCTTCACCTTCTTTTCAAAGCACTGTCTGGGCGCCATTCCGATTGACCGCAAAGACCGCCGGGGTGAAGCGATCAATTTGATCTTAAAACTTTTAACTGAATTGCCGCGAATGTGGTTGATTATATTTCCTGAAGGCACGCGTTCTAAAGACGGAAAAATTCAGGAATTTAAACGCGGCGTTTCGATTTTTTCAGAACGCACTCAAACACCTCTTTTATTCACATATCTTGAAGGCAATATGGAACTATGGCCCAAAGGTCAGCCTATTCCCCTGCCAGGAAAGCTGATTTTACACGTTGGTCCGGTTCATCCCCCTGGCCCGATTAAGCAGGTGTATGATGCTTACAGGCAGTGGGTGCTGACGATCAATCCGAACGCATTCCCAGACAAGCCTCTGGAAGGAGAAACAAAAGATGACTCCGAACAAGTCTGATATTCAGAAAACCTCTTTGCAGATTGGTCCCTATCAAATCTGTCCCATCCCCACCGGAGAATTCGGCCTGGATGGCGGGGCGATGTTTGGCACCGTTCCCAAAGTTCTTTGGGAAAGATCCAATCCGCCTGATGATAAAAATCGCATTCCCATGGAAGCGCGCGCTCTTCTTTTAAAATCCCAGGGCCTGAATATTTTAATCGACACAGGCAACGGTCAAGGCAAAGATTTCATCGCCAAGTACGGCGAAAAGCTGGGTACGAAATTCGCCGAGATGTACAACATTGACGACAGCGGTCCCTCACTTTTGAAATCCCTGGCCTCATTCGGTGTGCGCCCCGAAGATATTGATCATGTGATTTTGACTCATTTGCATTTTGACCATGCCGGCGGCGCGACCACGGAAAAAGACGGGAAACTGGTTCCGACTTTCCCCAAAGCACAGTATTGGATTCAAAAAGGAAATTTGGAAACGGCCAGCAAACCAAATTTGCGTGAGCGTGCTAGTTATTATTCGGCCAACTTCCAACCCCTGCAAGAAGCCGGCGTCTTGAATATTCTGGACGGAGAAAAAGAAATTCTTCCCGGGGTTTCCGTTCTGCTTTCCAACGGTCACACTCAGGCTCAACAAATGGTGAAGGTCACTGACGGAACAGCCACGCTTCTTTACTGTGGCGATGTCGTGCCCACCAGTTCTCACGTGAAAATTCCCTGGCTTATGGGATACGACTTGCATCCCCTGACATTGATGGAAGAAAAACAAAAGTATCTTAGCCAGGCCGCGGATCAAAAATGGTATTTGTTCTTTGAACACGATCCCTACTGTGACGCTGCCGTGATCGAGCGCAACGGCCATGACTTCGCCGTACAAAAAAGATTTCAGCTCTAGGAAAGAATTAGGCGGACTCAAAAGAAGCATGCTATTGTTGGCTTCATGAGTCCGTTGCTGCAAAATCTTAGATTCACAGTTTTCAGAGAAGTCTTTAAAGACACTCTTCAGCAGATGCGAGATGGTGAAATCCGTCTGGTTGCGGCCTCCTTGGCATTTTCCACGGCCGTGGCCTTAGTCCCCTTTATTGCCGTTGTGCTTGCGACTTTTCAATCCATCGGGGGGTTGGAAGCTTTTTATCCGCAAGTCGAGTCTTTACTTTTGCGAAATATCCGCGAAGCCGCAGGTTCGGATGTCACCAAGTTCATTCGCATCTTCTTAAAGAATATCAGCGCCGGAAAATTGGGCTCCACGGGGGCGATTCTTCTTTTTATCACGTCCATTCGGATGCTTTTAGATATGGAAGTCGGCATTCACCGGGTGTGGAATCAAAAAAACACTCGTCCCTTTTATAAGCGTGTGATCTATCAGTGGGGCTTGATTCTTCTGATTCCCGTCCTATTGGCCGTTTATGTGGGCTTTCAATCGCTAGAACAATTTCAGTTCGTTCATCGTGTGGTGCCGGCATTTGTTTCTAACTCTTTGGTCTTGGTGGGTTCGTTATTCCTCATCTACAAGCTTGTTCCCACGGTGTATGTTCGCAAACGCGCGGCTTTGATTTCCGCCGTGACCGCCTCCGTAGCGATGTATGGAGTGCATAAGAGTTATGCCGCCATCGCTTTGAAGTTCTTTGCCTACAATAAAATCTATGGATCTTTCGCGGCTCTACCTATCTTGCTGTTTTGGATTCTGACAATCTGGTATGTGATTCTGGGTGGCGTGGCTTTGTGCGCGTCCCTGCAAAAGCGTCACGTTGCTTAGCAATTTGTTTGGCTAAATGCTTTGCAAGCTGTTGCGCCAGGTCCCTGTTCTTTAAGTGAATATAAAGCTGCGGATGAATCTCAACATCCTCGACCAGCCAATTTCCCGTCCCTAGGGCGACTTCTTGTCTGTCTTTGATTAAATACTTCGAGTGGGTGAAGAAGCTTCCTGGCGCGAAATACAGGCTGTCAATTCCTTCCTCTTGAAGTCGCTCTATTGTTCGTCTTGTTCTGCGCACGTAACTTAGGGCAAATGCCGTGTGATGATGAGCAAAACCCTTGACCTTGACGCCACGACGGTGCGCCTCGATAAAAGCGTCACGAATTTCTTTATGGTCAAAAAAGTAAATGGAGAACTCTAAAGACTTTTTTGCGGATCGAATCATCTCAACCAGCACATACCGACCATCCACGCTAAAACCTTTTGCATGAGTCTTCCCGGACATGACCTCGACTCCCGCCCGTTTCAAAAATTGTGCGGTGACGAGATTGCGATCTGAAGTATCGCGCACTCCTTCTATGTACAGGCGAATGCGCAAGCTCGGATTCTGATGTTTAAGGTCTTTCAGCTTTTCCGCAATCGCATAAGGAGCCGTGCTCATATTTAATTTTCCCGCAGCGCTGCCGATAGCAAAAGAATAGGCCAAAATATTGATCTGAAATTTTGCTGTATCCAAAAGATCTAGAAGGACGCCAAGGTAATCATCGTCGGTCACCAAAGCCGTATCGCCAGAGATTTTTTTCTGCGTCATTGAGCCCCCGACAAAATATTGTCTAAAGCTCGAATTTCAGAAGCAACCAAGACGCCGCAAGACCGTTATACGACATGAAGTATGCCAATTGAATGCAGTGCGTAATTTAGGGAGTTTAAAGAAAATGGTGATTCCGGTACGACTCGAACGTACGACCCTCTCCTTAGAAGGGAGATGCTCTATCCAGCTGAGCTACGGAACCACGCTGTATCACATTGCTGTGAGCCTTCTTTATAGGGGTTTAACCCAACGATATCAAGGACTTCTTTGCTAAACCCCAGGGATTTAAAACAAGAGGCCAGATTCCTTGCGGCTCCCCTTGGCTTCTTATAGCCTTTAAATGCTTTAAACCGACACCTCAGTTCGCTCGCCAACTGAGCCTCAAAACTATATAAATTAAATCTATATAGATCATGAATTCTTAATAATTTTTTTATTCCCTGATCCGGGCGATATTAGAGACAGAGACGGCAACGCTCTCAGAAAAAGGAGAACTGCATGAAATATCAAATTGACCCCTCTCACTCAACGGCCAACTTCAGTATCAAACACATGATGATCGCCAAGGTCCATGGTGGCTTCGAAAAAATGTCAGGAACTTTGGAATATGATTCCACAAATCCCGCGGCAGCGAAGATCGAAGCCAGCATCGAAACGGCCAGTATCAATACCCGCGAAGCCCAACGGGATGCTCACTTAAAAAGCGCCGATTTCTTCGATGTCGAAAAGTTTCCAGTTATCACCTTCAAATCCACAAACGTGAAAGTGGTAAGCCCCGGCGAACTCAAGGTTTTAGGAGACCTTACAATCCACGGAATCACCAAAGAAGTATCTTTGGACGTCGAAGGCCCCACTGACGAAATGAAAGATCCTTGGGGAAATCTAAAGATCGGTGTTTCGGCGACAACGAAAATCAATCGGAAAGATTTTGGTCTTACTTGGAATGCCGCTTTGGAAACTGGCGGAATCCTCGTCGGTGACGACGTGAGTATTTCCTTAGACATCCAATTCACGAAACTAATTTAGTCTCGGTCATTAAGATCCGAGGACTGGAGATTTTATGTTTGCCCTACGCAAATCAAACGAACGCGGCTTCGCTGATCATGGCTGGCTGAAATCACGCCACACATTTTCTTTTGCCGACTACTACGACCCCGATCACATGGGCTTTCGCGCTTTGCGTGTCATCAACGAGGATCGTATCGAGGGCGGCACCGGCTTCGGAATGCACGGACATCGCGACATGGAAATTATCTCTTATGTTGTACAAGGGGCTTTGGAACACAAAGACTCTAAAGGCAACGTGGCGGTTATCAAACCAGGCGACGTACAAAGAATGAGTGCTGGCACTGGTGTCATGCACTCTGAATACAATAAAATGCCCGAGTCTGACACACACTTCTTTCAGATTTGGATTCTGCCAGACCGACCCGGAACCTCTTTCGGATATGGCCAAAAATCTTTTGCGGATGACTTAAATACAAAAGATCTGGTGTTGGTGGTGTCTAAAGAAGGGCGAGAAGGTTCCATCAGCATTAATCAGGATGCGGATTTGTACATTTCACGAATGAAGAAAGGAAAAGAGTTCGCTTTTCCAATTCGTCCGTCACGACATGTCTGGCTGCAAGTGATTCAAGGTCACCTGAATATTAACGGTCACGTTTTAGAAACAGGCGATGCTGTGAAAGTCAGTCAGGAACAGAGTCTGCAGGTGTCAGCTCAAGAGGACTCCGAATTCATGCTCTTTGATCTGGCCTAAGTCTTAACGCTGGGGCGCGCGCACAAAGGTTGTTTTAAGCATATTGCCCGGGGATTCACGTAAAGGAATGGGATAAAGATACTCGCGTAAAAACAAACGCCCCGCGCGTAGCTCCACAACCTCGGTGGCGGAAAACTTATGAACCATATCGATAAAAGTTCCTGAGCCCATGGTCGCCGTGGGTTCAGGAACTGATCTTCGACCATAAGTGGTCAACTGAAACTCGGTACGGCGTTCACACCTCTGCCCCTTGGCGCAAGACCGAAAAGCTGTAACCAGAAAATCACGACTTATTTCTATTCGCGCCCAGGTACTATCACCGGACGCCGGGACCCAGTGACCCACCAGATGTGATTCAGCTAACGCCGAAGATGCTAGGATGAAAATGCTCACGAAGCCCAAACACTTGATCGCATTCATACACTCTTCCTTCATTTTTAGCTTGAAGTTAAGAGTGTCGCTTTGCTCGGGGCAAATTACTAAAAATTCAACTGCGAATTGGCAGAGAACGGCCGCCTTTAAGACTTTCTCTTTTTTCCGGCCTTGACCGAGTCACACTGTTGCAAAAGCTGCTCCCAAATCATTTTTGCCACAGGCCCCATCGGCTTCACCTTCGAACGCATGATATGCAGATCCAAAGCAATCGGTACAATCGAGTCATGTTTGATCTCGATCACAGTGCCCTTCTGAAGCTCGCTTTGCACTTCGTAAGTGGCAAGTCGCCCCCATCCAAATCCGTTCAAAATGAGATGGCGCTTTAAAGCGTGATCCGACACAAAACATTTTGGTCCTTCGCTGAACAATCCCCGAGAAGACTTGGCCACATTAAAATCCTTGCCTCCGCTTTTGGAAACCACAATTTGGCGAGTGTTACGAAGCCAGGAAAAATCGACAGTGTCATTTTTAAGCAGCTTTTTGGAAACCGCCGGAATCATCTTAATTTTGGCGAAACGCACACTTTCGATTCGGTCATCTTGTCCCATCTTCGGGGCAATAGCGAAATCCGCTTCACCGTTTAAGAGAATTTGCATTCCCGCATCAAGGGTTTCAGTTTGAAAATTAAATTCGGTCACATTGGGTAAGTGCGAACGCGCTTCGAAGACCGACTGCACAGACTCGAACTGGACCAAAGGATCTAATACGATCGTTAAGCGCGGCTCAATGGCGAGCTTACCCAGCTCTTTCCCTTTGACTTCAAGTTCGCGAAAAGTTCGCAAGCACGTCTGAGCCCAGCGGTAAAAGGTTTTACCTTGCTCGGTCAGTGTCGGTCGGTATTCATCGCGATTGAAAAGCAGCACAGCGAATTCTTCTTCCAGTTTTTTGATGGCAACACTCAAACTGGGCTGGGTTTTATGAAGTGCTTCCGCTGCAGCTTTAAAGCTGCCCTTTTCAACAATCATCTCTAAGGTAATCAACTGCTCAAACGTCATGTTCAGTCTCTACCAGGCGAAGCCTAGTTTTGCAGCCACAGAATTTTGTTTTTCATTTTTGGCGCGATCCCAATTGATATCGATAAGACTGTACTCAATAGCCCCCATCAAACCGCGGCGATAGGACGACAATCCCACGGAAACATATTGGTGCGTCCCTTTGTCATCATAGGGCCCGAAAGCCCCTAGGGAATTTGTCACTTCAGTAGAAACATCGTGAGTTTCATAAATGTAAGACACGTAAGGAACAAAGGCCGCAAATTTATAACCCACACTCAAGCCGCCTTGGCTCGTCTTAATTTTCGACACGGCTTCGTCCGCATTGTTGGAGGTGGTGGATTTCATTTCTCCATAAGACGCATGCACTGCTGAAACCCAAGCGTCAGCTTTAGCGTCATGATTTAAAAACTGCCAGCGCAAGCCGAACAAATTGCTATCAACAAAAACATCCACACTTCGCAAAACACTCAGACTAGCGTCGACGCCGACATATCCCACCAACAAAACTTCCGTGACGTCCAAAGCGTCATTGATTTTCACTTCAGATCGATCCGGGGGATTTGAACTGATGTTGTCCACGACCGTGACCTTCGTCGTCGGCGTCCCAGCAACCGCAATGTGCCCGTTCCACGGCTGTTCCCCGGTAACCGGGACGGCAAAATGAGAAGCCCGAAAACGCAATGAATGTGAGCAACCATTTAAAAGAAATAAAGAGCCGAAAAGGCTCAGCAAACGCATGAAGATCTCCCTGTTGATCTATGACAACACGGCCACAGCGACCTGTCAGGGCCCATTTAAATTGAAGCCCCGAGCCAATCTGTAAAATGTTTCAGCTTTCTCTTCACCCCCCATTGACATAATTTAAGCGTTGGCTTTATTTTAAAGCCTCGTTAGGGAGTAATCGTTTAGCTCTAAGCTAAAGGTGAGGTCGACATACTGAGTGATGAACTCCGGCCTTTCCGCAAGACTCAATTCTTGTTGATGAGACTGACACTGGTGTTTATTTACGCCGTGTTGTCTCATGTCCAAAGACCCACGGCTTTATGTAAAGGTGGGGCATTCATGATCGAAGTTATCGTTTTAGGTTTAATTTTAAGTGCGGATTCATTCTCTGCGGCCCTCGCCATGGGAAGCCGACCTTTTAGTCGCAAAGAGGCCCTGCGTTTTGCTTTTTCGTCGGGTGGTGCCGAAGCCCTGGTAACGCTTCTGGGGTTTATTGCGGGTTCTCAAATCATTGCCTATATTGCGGACTTTGATCACTGGATTGCCTTCGGCCTTCTTGCAGCTGTCGCCATTCACATGGCGCACGAAGGGATCTCGGCCTTACGCTCGCCGGAAGCGTCTGAAGAGGCCACTGAATTTCACAGCTTTACAAAAGTTCTGATTGTGTCCTTCGCCACCAGCCTGGATGCCTTGGGCGTCGGTATCAGTTTAGGTATTGCAAATAAATCCATCGGCTACTATGTCGTCTCTATCGGTGTCTTTGCTTTCGTAACCACTTTGATTGGCCTTTACTTGGCCCGTCGTCTTTCAGATAAAATGGGCCCCGTTTTTACCCTCGTGGGCTCGGTCATTCTTGGCGCGATGTCGATACAGATGCTCTCGATCTAAAGACAGCAATATCATGAGCGCCTAGTACGAAGTCGGTTGTCGGTGTCAACTCACAATACCAGCAACAGAATCCTGCGTAAATGACTTCATTTTTTCGGGAAGGACGACTATCCTTTCCCGAAAGCTGAAGATATTTTTTACTGTTAATTCGCACGTTAGGTTTAGGGATGTTCGTCACGTTTAAGACATTTCTGCTGATCGCAGCTCTCATCGGGAGGGTGTCGCAGGCAAATGCGAAAGACGTGCAAGTTCAGCAGCCCTGTCCCCAAATTCAAATCGAATCTACTGAAAAAATAGATCTTTCAAAAACCGAACATAAATGGATCTGTGGTGACAACGAAAGCCATGCCTGGAAACAAGTCCCCGCGTGGCAAGCCCAACTTTTTTTAAAATCGTTTTTGCAACAGCGCGCTTTTCACCAACCGCAATTTGAAATCCGCGATAACACTCTTTTCGTCAAAACCGGTCCCCAGACATATCTAAAAAAATGGACGTTTGAGAATGCCCCTTTAGGATTTCACGCCGAAAAAAGAAGAAAACTCAAGGGGCGCCCCTTAACGCCAGAGCTTCTTGATGAAGTAGAGGCCTGGAGCAAGGCTCATCTACAAAACCTTGGATACCCGTGTCCCGAGGTGCACATTCAAGCCATGCCCTTAGAAGAATCCGTCACTGTCACCTTAATACCGGGAGAGCTTTACAACTTCCCCACGACGGATGTCGAAGTCCGCGGCACTCAACAACAACTTTCCATTGGTCGTTACAGCGCATTTTTACCGGGCCAGAAATTTGATGCTCGCCTGCTGCAGCTTACTTCCAACCGGATGCTTTTGGACGAGTATCACCTCAGCGCTTATTTTGAAACGCAATGCACTTCCGGTGCAGAACTCAAGATCGTTCCCCGCCTGGTCACAGGGGATCCCCAGCTTATCTCTGCAGGTGTGGGTTTTAACACGGAAGTAGGAGCCATCGCGCAGATCCGCTACAAACAGTCTCAGTTGGACTCGTCGGGAAGCACGTTTGAAAGTAAACTGTTTCTTTCATTTATCGAGCAGACCTGGGACAATGCCTTTCAACTTTATGGCGGACCTCCCTATAAAGATCGCACTTTCTGGTCGCCACAGCTTAATTTAAAAAATGAACTTGAAGACCAATACCAGTCCTTCACGGCTGAACTGGGACTTGAGTGGGGGCTGACCAAAGAGTTTGACGACTTCACGTCCCGTTTTCAACTGGGCCCCTTCTACACGTACAATAACGTTGTTCGAGACAGTTCAAACACAGTGCTCTTAAGTGCGACTTCGAATGTCGAACTGTATTTACAAAGTCATGACTATGAATACTACATGGGCGAACCCCGCTCTGGCTGGCAGCTTTCATCCAATCTTCGTTCCGCCTATGAAAACCTGGGCGCGGATCAGACCTTCCATCAATGGCTTTACCAACAACAAAATCTATGGAACTTCAATCTCTGGGACCCGCCTTTGATGGTCTTTGGCTGGCGCTTCAAAGCCGGTACATTCTTTATGTCTGACGATTCGCAATTCTTTTCCGTTGTCCCCGAGAACTTGCGTTTTTATCTGGGCGGCGATGGCACCTTGCGCGGATTTTCCAGAAAACAAATCCCCTTATCCCAATTGGGCTCGGCAACATTTATTTATCAAGGCTTCGAACTTCGCGCTGGCGATGTTTTCCCTTTCAAACTTCAACCCTTTGTGTTCTTAGACATGGGATGGGAAAGCAGTCAGATTTTTACACTGTCTCGAACTCTATATTATTCACCGGGATTGGGCCTTCGCTGGCCCTCATTCTTGGGGCCCATCCGCGCAAGTCTTTCCCAAGGGCAGATTCTGTTTGCCGATAACGTAGATGTTGAACCTCACTGGCAATTCTATCTAAGCTTAGGAAGGGAGTTCTAATGAAAAAGTTTCTGCTTTTTCTTATGGGCTTCGTCCTGCTGATTCTTGCAGCCTTTGCCGGGCTGTGGATGAATCTGGACTGGATTCTCAACGAAAAAAATCTGCGCAGGGTCGTGGACAAAACCCAGATCCAAATGACGTGGAAAAATTTTGAACTGCAGATTCAAAATAAGGGACTTACGGCAAAGTCCTTGAGCCTAGAGGCGACAGATCTTTGTTTTAAATATCCCCAGCCCGTTGTGGATATCTGTGCGCAGAAAATTCATTTGAGTTTTTATGCGGGCCTTACAACCCAAAGGCCCTTTGTGCAAATCAGAAATCTCAATCTTAAAGCATTCTCGGATCACATTGTCGTGATCATTCCCGAATCCACCGAAACCAAACCCGCAGAGCCTTTTCAATGGCCCGCCCTGCAATTCGCCTCTCTGGATTCTTTCCTGTCCCGGTATCTGGCCCTGCTGCCCAAAGAAGCGGTGGAATCTTTAGCGCTCGAGATCCAAGATGCAAAAATCTCGCTCCTGCCAAGCACAGATTTCACCGTTTCCACGACGGCACACTCGCAAGGTTCCGCAGTCACCTTAAAAACCGAGTTGGCGATGCAGGTGAACAGAAATCTTTTAGTTCAAGGTGCAATGCAATCTTCTTTGCGACTCAGCACACCGACAGAATTGCAGATAGAGGGCCAGTTTGAGGTGCCTTCTTTAGGCCTTAAAACCGCCCTGCGCCTGTCCTGGTTAGATCGTTTGCAAGTAACCCTGCGGACCCTGATGAAACATCAGAAAATGACCCTGTCTTCAGAGCTTCAGGCAGAACTGAAACAAGAATTGTGGACCCTGGCCCTTAAAGCCGATCTGCAAGAGCCGCGCTGGCCCTTTCAACGGCTCTCTGTGAAAAAGTGCGATGTGAAAATTCAAATCGCCAAAGGACTCCCGATAGATCTAAATTGGCCCTGTCTTTTAGAGGCACATAAGATTCGCAAGACCCGCCTTAAAGGACTCCCCGAGTCCCTGGCGCTGAGCTCGCTCATTCGCAGCCCGATACGTCTTGAAAAAGATATTCTGCACTTACGCCCTCAAATTCAGTGGCGGATGCAAGAGCCGACTTTAATTGATCTGTCTGTTGATAGCTCTGCGTCCGCGACTTTGAATTTGACCAGGAAAAGTCTTCAGCAATTAAAAGTTGAAACGCTGCAAGCTCTTCTTAAAGTCCCCGCTCTGGAAAATTGGCAACGCTTGCTTGTGAAAAGTGCCTATTCACTGCCTGCTCCGTTGCATGTTCTTAAAGGTGACCTACAGCTGCAAATCGAAGGTCCTCCGACGGAGGTCTTGAGCAAATTATTTGACGTCAATGCCTCTTTAACCACAAATCTGACAAGTCCTCGCCAAGCACTGAAAACAACGTCCCAGCTGCAACTGACAGCTGATTTCCGAAAACCCCTTTTCACTCTTCAAGGCGATATTGGTCTGACCGAAGTCACCTTCGAGCTGCCCTATTTAGGTTTTGAAACACCCCCTCAGTTCAAACCCGACGCTCGCTTCGTCAAACAACCAACACTTGCGCCTCGCTCTCCGAAAGCACCTTCTTCTTTCGCTATTCAGAATCTTCATATCCACACCGATGCCACACCTGTCCGCTTACGCACCCGACTTTTAGAGGAGCCGATTCCCCTTCACATCAATTATAAATTGCGGGACTCAAAATCCCTTTCCGGAACAGTGTCCGTCGGCAAAATGAATGTCGAGATTTTTAAAAAGAAGGCTGCCGTGGATCGCTTCATTCTGAAAAAATATCCAGACTCTACTGTTCAGGATTTGGATGGACTCTTGATCCATCGAACTTCTGAAGTCAAAATAGAGATTCTGATTGTCGGTACCACCGAAAAACCGCGCATCGAACTGCTCAGTGATCCCCCTTTGAGCCGCCAACAAATCATTTCAATTTTACTTTTCAACAAATCGTTGCAACAGCTTGCTGACGAAGATAAAAATACCGCCGGTCAACTTGACCAAGCACTTCTCTCAGAAGCATTTGGCTTGGCGTCTTTGTTCCTGTTGTCCTCGACGCCCATTGAAAGCGTCTATTTCGATCCTCGCACACAAAGCTACACGGCGCGCGTTCGCCTGGATGATCAGACTTCCGTGTCACTGGGGTCTAACTTTGAAACTTCTCAACAGTTCACCGTGCGTCGAAGACTGGGGGGCCCGTGGAGCCTTTCTACGGAACTCAAACAATCAGACAACACCGAAGACGTTATCACCACTTTGATCGAATGGTTTAAACGTTTTTAGAGGACACTTCCTTGATAATCTCAAAAGAGTGCAGACGATCGGTATGTTCATAGGCGTCCGACACGATCATCAGCTCATCCGCCTGCGTCTGATCAATCAACTTTTGTAATCCCTCTCGCACCTTTTCCGGACCACCGATAACGGCTGTCCCTAGCTTTTGCAACACATGTTCCTTTTCCATCGGCGTCCATAGAGCATCCATATCCTGCACCGGAGGACGCAGTGAAATACGCTGATTGCGAATGATCCCCAAAAAGCGTTGATAATTTGTCGTCGCTAAAAATTTTGCCTTGGCATCCGAATCTGCCGCGACGACCTGAACCCCTACCATAACACGCGGCTCTTTTAAATGCCGCGAGGCCTGAAATCCTACACGATACAGATCTATCGCCTGCATCATCATTTCCGGCGCAAAATGGCCAGCAAAAGCATAAGGCAATCCCAACACTGCAGCCAATTGCGCGCTATAAAGACTTGAACCTAAAAGCCAAAGTGGAACATCCATGCCGGCACCAGGAATAGCCTTCACTTTTTGTCCCGGTGTGGGAGCGGAAAAATAGTACTGCAGTTCCTGAACCTGATCTGCAAACTCGACGTCCTTGTTCGTCAGATCTTTGCGTAAAGCGCGCATCGTAAAACCATCCGTGCCCGGAGCGCGCCCTAACCCTAGATCAATTCGTCCAGGATAAAGAGTTTCCAAAGTACCAAATTGTTCTGCAATAACTAAAGGCGCATGATTGGGAAGCATGATTCCCCCCGAACCCACTCGGATCTTCGCAGTGCCCGCAGCGACGTAACCAATAAGAACTGATGTCGCCGCACTGGCGATGCCTTCCAGGTTGTGATGCTCGGCCAGCCAAAAGCGGTGGTAACCCCATTTTTCCACATGCTGGGCCAGATCCAGAGTATTTTTAAACGCATCGCTGATGGTTTTTCCCTCGGCGATGGGCGCCAAATCCAGGACTGACAAAGGAGTTTGAGAAAGTTTTTTCATATCTCTTATTATGCGGGCGAACCAAACATTGGCAAGAACCGCCTTCTGAAAATACTTTGGTCTTACGCAAAGTTCAGTGCTATGGTGGCCGAAATGTCGTCTATAAATTCACACTATACTTTCCAGTACGTGCAACCCGAGGAATACAGATTCTCTCATGATTCTGTTTTTCTGGCACGACAGGTTTATGAAGCCTACGCTGCGCAAAGTGTGAAAGATCTGAATGGCTTAGATCTATGCTCGGGTTGCGGCATTATCGGTTTGGACTTTCTGTTCCACTGTCAAAACAATCTGGGAGAAGTCCCACAGCAATTTGACTTTCTTGAAGTGCAATCCGTTTATGAAAAATATTTTCTGGAAAATGTCCATCGCTCGGGTATCACGAATTCCCAGTTGCGGTTTTTGAATATGAATTATGCCGAGCTTTTAACAAACGACTACTTGGCACGTTACGATCTGATTCTGTGCAACCCCCCTTACTTCTTTTCAGGAAGAGGTAAACTGTCCCCTTCAGAATTTAAAAACCGTTGTCGTTTCTACTTAGATTCAGACTTTAAAACTTTGCTCAATGCCATAGAGCACTGCCTAGGGCCTCAGGGACACGCTTTTGTTCTTTTAAGAGACTTACAAGAACATGGTTGGAACTCATTTGCAGAAGCTCGTAAAATCCTGTCTCCACAGATGCTATTAAAACGTTTGCCCGACATTCGCGGCACGGGCTTGGTGCAAATTTCTCGTGCGACCTAAGACTTTGGACTCAAAATATATGTCCTCAAAACAGATTTGCAATACAGACATGTAAAACCTCAAGGCCGGTGGTTTTATTTTGTCCGAAACTTTTTCCCTTCGTATAAAAAACCTCATCACCAACGGAGGGATGATGAAACATTTATTAACATCAGCACTATTTCTATTTATCGGTTCCCAGGCCATAGCTGCGGAACTCACCCCTGGAAACCTTGTCGGCAAATACAAAGTGGAAGCCCGCGCAGGATTTCAGAAAGTGTATCTGAATTTCCGGGTCACAAATACTTCGGAGTTTGAGCTACAGCGGACTTACGCCAACGGCAATGTGGACGAAACCTGCAACGGGACTTATGTTTTAAATCCGACACTCTTGTGGGACTTTCAGACCTTCTCAACTGGAAAAGTTTTTAAAGGTGTTTTCACCTGCCCCAGCAATCGTTCGCGCACAATAGATTTTAATATCGATTTTGAAAACAAACGAACCGAAGATCTTGTTCAAGGAACTACCGTGAGCGTAACCAGTTCCATGGCGCGCGGTATGCGCATCAACGCGTACGTGAAGAAGCAATAAAAACAAGGACCCCTAGCACGTAAGCAGGGGTCTTTTAAAACAGACTATTGCAAAGATACTAATCGATCGCGCTGATAGTCAGTTTGTCGATACCGACTTGCACACCAAGCCCTTTCAAAAGCTGCACAGAGACATTGAATGCCAGTTGTGGCAATCCGACCTTCACAGCCGTGAAAGCCCCGACTCCGCCAATAATTGCGGCTTCTCCTTGCGCCACTGCATACTTGCCCAAAAGCACTTCGGGAGAGCTATTGAAAAGACTGATTTCTGAAGAGACACCTGCCAGCTTGAAATACCCAATTCCGGCCGTGGCGCCAATCCAATGATGTCCGATTTCAATTTTCACATCTTGATGATATTTTTGTCCCACACCCTTACAAGACAAAGTGCCATACGCCACCGTTTTAAAGTGACCGACGATAACTTTAATACCTTTGGACGTGCCTTTAAAAGCAAGTCCGCACACCCAAGCGCCTCCGGCGATATGCGACTCACCACCCGCAGGTTGAAGTGCTGTGGTTTCAGCATTGGCAAACATTCCCGCACAGCTAAGCGCTAAAATCATAACGAGTTTTTTCATCGTGTTCTCCTTTTGTTAGGTTCTCATATTTCGCTCTTTTCCTTATTTAGGAAAAAGACCGGAACGGAAGCAAGCCCATGGATGAAACACATACTCCAAGTGTTCCGTCGCTCTGAAATTTCCGTTCTCTTCTGGTAAACGCTTCTCAGCCCCTGCTGAAAAACACCGGCTGTATTTCGTGTTTTCCACCATTGGACCTCACGAAACATACAAAAGGATCTCATAATTTATACTGAGCAAAGGAGTTCTTATGGAATTGGAAAGAGAACCGCGAAAGCCCACACCACCACGAAGCACACCTAAATCGACAACTCAAACGAATATTCAACGCACTTACTCAGCGCCTCTTCAACAAGTCGTCGTTCCCATGGAGCGAACCTATGCGCGCGAAGTATGCGTCGTTCAGGGCATTCTT
Organism: Bdellovibrio sp. ArHS; assembly: GCF_000786105.1. Lineage (NCBI taxonomy): Bacteria > Pseudomonadati > Bdellovibrionota > Bdellovibrionia > Bdellovibrionales > Pseudobdellovibrionaceae > Bdellovibrio > Bdellovibrio sp. ArHS. Next base: position 19,680 of record NZ_JTEV01000025.1, on the reverse strand, counting down.
TTTCTTACTGTGGGACTTGTGGGTTTCGTGGTCACAGATTTGTTCACGGCACACTTAAGCAACTCCCACAATGCCATACACATTGCCAGCGGGGCTTTAGCGCTTTGGTTTGGATTTGATAGTGAAAGAAGCGCCAGAATATTTTCTCTGACTTTCGGTATTATCTATGGAGCACTGGCAATTTTAGGATTTGCTTTGGGCCGTCCCGCAATGGCGACTGTAGGTCATATCGCAGAGGACCGCTTCCTGTGGAAATTAATTCCGCGAACATTGGAGTTTGGAACCGCGGATCACATTCTGCACACGCTGATCGCCTCGGCGTTTATTCTCGGAGCTATTCTAAAGTTGAAACGGCCTAAAGAAACCGACCGTTAAACATGTTCTTCGCTTTCCTTGCGGCGGCGAAGTTCTTCAAGGCCTGCGATCAAAGCCCTGCGATCCAACGGCTTGCTGAAATGTTTGTCGAAACCCTGCGCCAGACAACGTTCGCGATCTTGCCTGAGAGCGTGAGCCGTTAATGCCCAAATGGCCTTCTTGTACCCATTCTGGCGCAGTCTGCGAGTGGCTTCCATCCCGTCCATCACGGGCATTTGCAGATCCATCAAAATGCAATCGTAACTTTCTTGCTCAGCCTTCTGAACAGCTTCAGCCCCATTCTCCGCAAAGTTGAGACGGTTGATTCCCACCTTCTGAAGGTATCGTTCAACCAAGAACTGATTATCCTTCACGTCGTCCACGATGAGAACTTTAAGGTCTGAAAGAGCCATAATAACCCCCTCCAGCCTAAAGCATAACACGTTTTGCACGTCCACCACGGACCATGCAAAAAAACAAAGCGGAGGGGTTACGAGGCAAAGGCCTACTTCAACATCTTCTGCGCTGTTTCGCGGATCCAGTTGTTATAGTAAACCGTGTTCGTGTAAACGCCGACATCATCACAAAGTTGGCTTCCGCGACTGGTCACACCGAACAAGAAATATTGACCATTTTTTTGCACATAGGCCGGCCCTCCGGAATCACCGCTGCAAGTCCCACGCCCCTTGGATTCATCTAGAAACACTTCTGTCTCTGTTAAGAAAGATACAGGAGCCGTCGTTTGACGAAGTTCGCCGTCACCCGACATGTCCACCTTCAGGCAGTTTTTTCGGTCATCGTCACAAACCACTTCACCATACTCGATGGCTTCTTCGATATTGCGCATCTTACGAGCATCCACGGGTTCAAGATCGACATTGGCAACGCCATAACCGGCTAAAGTCACGACGAAGCCTTTCTGCAAGATGCTTCCGTCCTGAAGCAGACTGACGGGCTTATAGCCTGCTGGCAATTTGCCGGGAAATTTAAGAATGGCGATATCTCCGAAATCAATTTCTTTGTCTTCTTGCTCTTCGGGTTTGTACGACGGATGGGTTTCAATCTTCGTCACTGTGCGAGTGTATTCTTGCAAAACATCCGGCTCACGAATCGCCATTGTTTGATCAATATCGACGCCGAAAACAATTCGCAGTTTTGAGGCCTTCGAAGTCGCGCAATGAGCCGCCGTTAAAACCAGATTTTCCGCAATCAACGAACCCGTACAGATCGAATTATCTTGAGTGTCATAAATTCCCACGACTCCTGAAACGATAGAGGCGCCCTCCGGGACCAAAGTTCCACCCATGATTGCCGCGTTTTTTTCAACGTCCACTTGCGGTTGAGATTTAGGTGTGCAGGACACCAAAGCAATCAGACCAAAAATAATAAGATATCGAGACATTTCCACCCCTTAAAGAAAGAGGGCTCTTATAGAAACAACCTTACAAGTCAGCAACATCTTTTTTAAAAAAAGGCCGGTCGAATGACATCTAGTTGCCCTTTTCCTCTGAAAGCCTAAACTATCAGGTATGAAAAATTTTTATCAAGAAGGCCCAGTCCTTACGAATACTTATCGTTCTGATGAAACTCTTCAAAAATACTTAAAAAAAGTCTTGCCGGCGGATGTGCAGAAGGTGACCTTGCCCCACCTCGATCATCTTGGCCAACGAGCGGTGACCGACATGTTGGCTTGGGCTGCGGAAGCCGAAGCCCAACTTCCCCAACACATTCCCTTTGATCCGTGGGGGCGCCGTATAGATGAAATCAAAACCTCGAACGGCTGGAAAGAGTTGGAAAAGGTCGCGGCTCAAGAAGGCATCGTGGCCACCGCTTACGATAGAAAATTCGGCGCCTTTTCTCGCGTCTACCAAATGGCTTTGTTGTATTTGTATTCACCTAGTTCCGCGATTTTTTCATGTCCTCTGGCTATGACGGACGGAGCCGCCCGAGCTTTAGAACTTTATGCCGGCAACGATTTGAAGGAACGCGCCCTTCCGCACCTGCTCTCTCGAGATCCAAAAAATTTCTGGACTGCCGGTCAATGGATGACTGAAAAATCAGGTGGCTCTGACGTCAGCGGCACCGCCACAGAGGCCCATCCCTTCAAGGGCGAAAGTGCTTTCTCTGCCACTCATTCTTTGCATGGAATGAAATGGTTTACCTCCGCCACCACATCGCAGATGGCCTTAACTCTGGCCCGCCCGGATGACGCCCCTGTCGGCTCGAAAGGTTTAAGTTTTTTCTATCTCGAACTTCGCAATGAAAAAGGTCAGCTGAATAACATTGAAATTCACCGTCTTAAAGACAAGTTAGGAACCAAGGCCCTGCCTACCGCAGAACTCAGTCTGCAAGGAACTCCGGCCCGCATGGTTGGCGGTGAAGGAGACGGCATAAAAAAGATCGCGAGCGTTTTAAATATAACTCGTATTTATAATTCGATTTGCGCTTTGGGGCATATGCGACGATCTTTAGATCTGATTCAGGATTATTCACGCAAACGTAAGGCATTTGGCAAACTTCTTATCGACCATCCCTTACATCGTGAAACTTTGCGATCCCTGGAACAGGACTTCCGCGGTTGTTTTGCATTTTGTTTTTTCGTCGCACAACTTTTGGGGCAAGAAGAGGTCGGTGAAATCACCGCATCTGAACGAGTTCTTTTGCGAGCCTTGACTCCCATCCTTAAACTTTACACTGGCAAAAAAGTTCTGCAGATTGCAAGCGAGGTCGTCGAAATGTTCGGCGGAGCCGGTTATGTCGAGGACACGGGACTGCCACGCCTTCTTCGCGATGCCCAGGTTTTTTCTATCTGGGAAGGCACCACCAATGTTCTTTCATTGGATATGCTTCGCGCGTTTGAAAAAGAACAGGCCTTGCCTATCTTGATGGAGTATTTCAAAAACTGCCCGGCTATGAAATCCTCTGCTGCCGGTTTTAGCGAAAAATGGACGGAACTGCAGAAGCAGTTCGCGCATTTGGCGAAGGGCTCCCCGGAAGATTGGGAAACCCAGGCGCGTCGCCTCGCCTTTATGGTTGGCGACCTTTTCTGTGAAAGTCTTATCCACGAATATTCGCTTTAGCCGTTTTTATGAAACCACGCGGAAGGTGGAACTTTGCCAGCAAAGTCCCCTTCTTGAAGGATTCCAGCACCGCTTGAATATCTCGAGAGTCCACCATACAGATCATTCCTGCGATCATCACCCACTCAAAAAGTGGGATGCTCATGGAAATCTCAATACCCAGATGCAACGCGATTCCCGCCAACAGCACCCAATAGCGAAATTCCCGAATCCAAACCAAAGTTCCCAAGGCAAGCTCTATGGCCAAAGTCGACCAAGTTAAAAACTTGATCACCACAAGGTTATTTAAAATTGGCAACGGAACCCGCATAAATTCATCCAGACGGGTCGCAATGTAAACCGCTGTCCCGTCAGCCCACAACGAGCCTTTCATTTTAAACATGACCGTAGCGATATAGATAAGACTGAACTGGATCTGCATCAGTCGCAAAGCCCACGGGGCATGCTCGGGAATATCTTCTTTGGCGATCTTCTTGCGCTTTATCTGCCACCAGCGGTCGACAGAGTACAAGGCACCCGCCGGCGTGAAAAAAAGAAGGAAAAGAAAATTTCGCACGACCACATCTGAACTATTCAGAACAAAAATATTGCGGTTGTGAAACGACAACAACGTAAAAAAGGCCAAAGCCATGGATGTCCTGGTGAAACACCCGAAAAGCATTCCTAAAACACCGAGCAAGTTTAAAAGAGCCAGGAAAACGGCGACACCTTGTTGATTCGGGAACAACTCAAAAAGATTGAAGCGGTATCCGTGACTGAATTTCAGCGCGGTCTCCATACTTAAAATGCCATCCACGCCCCAGAAAATATCGAGATGGCTCCACATCATGAACCAGTTGATAAGTAAAATGACTCCAAAAGCGATTCGCAAAAGAGCCACACTGTGCACGGGTTGAGGTTTGAAGAAAAATTCGTTCAAAGACTTAGCGATTGTTGTTAGCTTCATGACGAACCTGCTCATTGGGTTTAAATTTGAAAACGTTTTCGGAAGAAAAATCCTTGCTGAGGGTGCCGTGCGGAACAAAAACTTTGGTCGGCGCGGCAACAATGTTGTGATGGCGAATGAATTCAAGATTTTCGATTTCACGCCCCCGTCCGTTTCTTTCTATCTTATTCACTTCCCGCGCCACGTACTTAGCCAGATCTGCCCAAAGCGGCGTCTTCTCTAAGGGCACCAAGTTGTCCTGCTGAAACTTTCTGAATCTTTCCCCGGAGGTGAAGCGGTCAAAACTGTCCATCTGCGAGGCACGCGGAAAGGTCCACTTCTCAGAAGACCCATCTTTAAAATGGATTTCCGCCGTCAGATAAGAATTCACCGCCGAAGGATTCGGCGCAAACATGCTCCAAGGTTGATCAAGCGCAAAAAATATTTGATAGCGCGCCAAGGATTTTAAGATCCGATCTCCCACCGCACTTCGATCCGGCAAACCCGCCGTCACAAGCATCGTCAAATGGACCGCAATAAACGCCGATATCAGCGTCTTCTTAAAAATAGCCATCAGTCACCCACCCTGTTTTTTGTAATCCAACAGCCGGGAATCTACTTGAGAGATTTGTATTTGGTCCATTTTCATTCGGGCAAAGTAGATTAAATAACAGACCTTTTAGATTTCTGGCTCTTAAGAAACCCGCCCGGGGCCTATCCCTAAGCGGGTGTAAAACTTATTGGCATCAGCGCCGTAGAGGGTCACTGCGAAGCCCTTCGCTAGCGGCGAAAGCCCTACCATTTTCTTCTGGCTCCCGATATTCCCTGGCACATCCCTTGTATTGCTAGTCGCGACGACGGAATTTTACTGAATAAGGAATGCCTTCATGTTGAAAACCCTAAGCCTCATATCGTTCACGTTCCTGAGCCTCCAAAGCTGGGCAGGCAGTCTCTATGACGTTAAAATCAAGGATGTCCCCCTGTACGACGTCTTTAAAAAGCAAGGAGTGCCAGAAGCCGCTTTGCAAAGAACCTTCGAGTTTCTGGAGGTGAATGGCGGAAAAACCGTTCGGGTTCGTGGCAAAGTCCGCGAAAGAAGCCGCGCCTACATGGCGGATAAAGAAGTCACCATTAAAAATAGTAATATGGCGGCGATCATCGACTTTTCGTTGCCCTCTAGCGAACGTCGCTTGTTCGTTTTGAATCTTAAAACGGGCGCGGTGTCCAAGCACTTTGTCGCCCACGGCAAAGGTTCTGGAGTTAAAGTCGCCTCCAAATTCTCCAATATTGATGGATCCAAAATGTCATCGCTGGGCTTCTACCTTGGCGGAACGACTTACTATGGTTCTCACGGTGAATCACTGAACCTTTACGGTTTAGAATCCAGTAACAACAAGGCCGCTGAGCGCGACATCGTTATGCATGCGGCGGACTACGTCTCTGAAGACTTCGTAAAATCACAAGGTCGCTTGGGACGCAGTTGGGGTTGCCCGGCAGTGGCTCCCGGAATTCTTCCGAAAATGCTAAATAACTTTAAAGAAGGCGGAGTCATTTACGCTTATCACGCAGACTTGATCAAAGCCTCCAGTAAAAATCCGACTTTGCAAGAAGTAGATCATCACGATGACGACGAAGATATTGATTTACCTGGCGAAGAAGAGTCTATTCGCAATGGCGGAGCTCCGCTGACGACATCTGCGGTAAAACCCGAATCCGTGGGCGAAGTGGCAAACGTACCAGTGCCAACTGCGGCTCCCCGTGAACAGATTGCCAGTCCGGCTCAGGCGGAACAGAAGTAATCCAAAGATTAAAGAAATAAAAAAGGGATGCTCCAGGCATCCCTTTTTTATTTAAGATCTTTTATAGTCGTCTTGATAGCGAATGATATCGTCTTCGCCAAAATAACTGCCTAATTGCACTTCGACAAATTCCAACATCTCATTCGTGTTATTGCGAATACGATGTTTTGCGCCCAACGGAATGTGAATATGAGAGCCCGCCTTCACGGGGATAGTCTCGTCATTCAAGACCACTTCGCCAGAACCCACTGTAATCGTCCAATGCTCTTCTCTTTTCGCATGCGACTGATACGATATCTGCGAGTGAGGATTCACGCGAATCACCTTGGATTTGAAATGCGGCGTATCCTTTAGAATTTCAAAATAACCCCAGGGGCGATACTCAAAAACGTGATCTTTCACCAAAGACGATTTATGTTGAGTCAGCGCCTCAACAACGTGACGCACATCCTGGGACAGACCTTTTTTAACGAGCATTAAAGCGTCTTTTGTATCGACGACGATAACGTCATCCAACCCTACCAACGAATAATTTTTTTCCGCCGGTCCAAAAACAAAATTGTTGTGGCCTTTGATATTGATCATTTCGTGACTTCTTCGCAAAGACGAAACGGCGTCCCAGGAACCGACATCACTCCAACCGAACTCAGCGGGAATGCAGGCCAATTCGTCGCCGCCTAACTTTTCCATGATCGCATAGTCGATCGAAATACTTTGAACCTTGGAATAGATCTCAGCCAAATTTCCCGCATCCTCTTGGAGCTTGGCAATGTGTTGCCACATTTCAGGCTGATGTTTTTCAAACAGGCTGATCAGATGAGAAACTTTAAATACAAAGATCCCCGCATTCCAACTGAAACTGCCCTGAGCAATAAACTCTTTGGCTTTCTGTAAGTCCGGCTTTTCATGAAACTTAACGACGGAATAGGCCTTCAATGATCCTTGTTCCTTCAGGCTCACCGCCCGAGTCTGGATATAGCCGTACCCTGTTTCCGGATAAGATGGCGTAATCCCTAATGTCACGACCCGATTTTCTTCAGCCACTTTTTGTGCGAAGGATACAACCTCTAGGAAAAGAGCTTCTTCCGCAATCAAATGATCTGAAGGAAAAATGGCGACGATTTCTTCTTGAAAGCCTTTCTTGGCTAACAAATGACAAAGTGCCGCTATCGCCGGCGCCGTGTTCTTGCCCACGGGCTCATAAACGACTTGAACTGACGTCGCGCCATTCTGTTTTAGATTCAGTTCAGTCAAAGTTTCCAACGCCTTGGAGGTTACAATCCATGGCGTCCCCAGCTTCAAGCATCTTTGCAGGGTCATAGTCTGCAATGGCTGATCAAAAATCTCTGAAAATTGTTTAGGCATATGCTGGCGAGAAACGGGCCACAAGCGTGTTCCGCTGCCCCCAGAGAGTATAACCGGGATCAAAACTTACCTCCGAACCAAGTTCACAATCTATATCACTAAACCCCGTAAGTGCGTAATTATAGTCACAGATTTGGGGCATTTGGTCATAAAACTGAGTCCTTTTGTAAACAGCCCCCGTAGCTTCTTCACCACAGTGGACTAAAATGCTCTCGACCCAAAGCCGTAAATCCTTGTCTCCATGGACTTTTCATTCGAAGAGGAGGATACTTTTTCACAAAAGAAGACCCATTCCAACAGGTCAAATTCAAGACCGCGCGGACGAAACCCGTGATGTCGTATAACGATAAAAGCGGGACAAGAATTGGTTTGCGTGAAATGGGTTCTAGCAATTTTGGAGGCTCTTTAATGTCTATTCCTTTTATCGATCTTAAGTCTCAGTACAAGGCTTTAAAAACCAATATCGATGCTCGCATTCAAAAAGTTCTGGATCATGGCGCTTACGTCAACGGCCCTGAGGTTGTTGAGCTTGAACAAACACTCGCAAAATATGTGGGCGTGAAACACTGTCTGACTATTGCCAATGGGACAGACGCTTTATGGGTTCCGTTGATGGCCTTGGGCATCGGTCAAGGTGACGAAGTCATTACCACAGCCTTTTCTTTCATCGCGACGGCGGAAACCATCGTTCTTGCCGGTGCAAAACCTATCTACGTAGATATCGATCCGAAAACTTTCAATATCGATGTCAACAAAATCGAAGCCGCAATCACTCCGCGCACCAAAGCGATCATGCCGGTTTCATTGTACGGTCAAATCCCTGAGATGGAAAAAATCAACGAGATCGCGAAGAAGCACAACTTGGCTGTGATCGAAGATGCGGCTCAAAGCTTCGGTGCACGCTACAAAGACAAGCGCAGCGGCAGCTTCACGACAGCGACAGGAACCAGCTTCTTCCCGGCAAAACCTTTGGGTTGCTACGGCGATGGTGGAGCGATCTTCACCAATGATGATAATCTTGCCAAGATCATCAAAGAAATCCGCGAACACGGTTCTGAATCACGCTACTACCACACTCGCCTGGGCATCAATGGCCGCTTGGATACAATCCAATGTGCTATTCTTCTTGCAAAAATGGAAAGATATGATTGGGAACTGGAACAACGTCAGCGTGTTGCTGATCGCTACAATGACGCTTTCTCTTCCATCAAGGCAGATGGCTTCTCAACTCCTTTTGTAGAATCTCATAACAAATCAGCATGGGCTCAGTACACTTTGACGGTGAAGGATCGTGCGGCTTTCCAAAAGAAAATGACCGATGCTGGCGTTCCAACTTCGGTTCACTATCCACGCATCATGCCGGACCAACCTTGGTACAAAGAGCACACGGCCGATCCAAAACAGGAATTGCCAATGGCGCGTTGGGCGGCAGAACATGTGATCAGCTTGCCAATGTATCCCGATATGGACAATGCCACTCAAGATAAAATTATCGCAGCAGTAAAAGGGGCGTTCTAATGAATACAGGTTTTGGTCCTTTGAATAAACCTGTCGTACTAAAAAACGGCAGCGAGACAATCACTTGGGGTGACGGCAAAAATTTTGTTTTGTTTGCCGGTCCGGATATCATCGAAGATGAAGGCATGGTTCTGGAAACGGGAAAAGAAATCCAAAGAATCACAAAAGCTTTGGGCATCCCGTGGATTTTAAAATGCTCTTTTGACAAAGCCAACCGTCAAAGCGCTTCCAGCTTCCGCGGCCCCGGTGTGAATTCGGCGCTGAAAAGCCTTGAGAAAATCAAAGGCGAATTGGGATGCGCACTTTTGACAGACGTCCATGAAACAATTCAGGTGAAAGAAACTGCGGAAGTGGCAGATGTCCTGCAAATTCCTGCCTTCCTTTCTCGGCAAACCGATTTGCTTGTGGAAACAGCGAAAACGGGCAAAGTGATTCATATCAAGAAGGGGCAGTTCCTGGCTCCGTGGGATATGAAAGCCATTGCCCAAAAAGCTGTGAATGCCGGAAATGATAAAATCCTTCTTTGCGAGCGCGGAACGACCTTTGGTTACAACCGCCTTATTAACGACATGACAGGCCTTGTGGAAATGCGCCGCTTGGGCTTCCCGGTGATTATGGACTGCACTCACTCCACGCAGTTGCCGGGCGCAACAGGTGAAAGCAGCGGGGGTCGTGGCGACATGGTATGGCCGCTGGCTCGCGCAGCAATGGCGGTGGGAGTTGATGGCATCTTCTTAGAGACTCATCCAAATCCTGAAAAGGCTTTGTGTGATGGTCCGACATCATTACCACTTAAGAACCTTGAAACGGTTTTAACAAATCTTAAAAAAATCTGGACGACTCATTTCTAAGTAGAGTTCCTTCCTGAATTCAAGTAAGACTGAACCATGGTTAAGCACACAAAAAAGCTTCTGGTTCAGTCTTTAAAAATCGCCTTTTCTGCGGCGATTATTTTTTGGCTGATCCAATCCGGAAAACTAAACTTTGCTGCACTCAAGAATCTTCTGACCCCTTGGGCGGCGGCGACAGCTTTGTTGCTTGTGACGCTTAATATTTTTTTCGCCAGTGAACGTTGGCGCATCCTGATTCGCTCGCAAGGCTTGCCGGCGCGCTCGTGGCCGGTATTTAAACTGACTTTGATTGGTGCATTTTTTAACTTCGCCATGCCCGGCGGGGTTGGTGGCGACGTCATCAAGGCCTATTATTTCACCCGAGAAAATCCCGGCAGCAAAGTCGTGGCCGTCACCAGTGTCCTTATGGATCGCGTGTTGGGTTTATTTGCGATGATCCTGCTGGCTTTGTTGGTCATGATCTACGATCTGCACCACATCGTTCAGACTCCGGCCCTTCTCACATTGTTTTATTTTATCTGCGCCTTGTTCGCGGCTTTTTTAATCGCCCTAAGTCTTATTTTTTCCGTCAAACTTTACGATTCGGGCGCCATTAAAAAAGGCATTCACAGACTTCCCTTATCTGAAAAGTTTTTGAAACTTTATGAAAGCATGCATCTTTACGGGAAGGACGGAAAACGCTTTATGGCGGTCATTATGATGAGTCTCGTCTCGCAAGCATGTGCCATCATCTTTTTGTATTTGGCCGGGCAAATGGCTGGTTTCGATGATGTGGCGGCCAGAACTTATTTTCTTGTGGCACCTCTGGGCTTCATGGCGACGGCCATCCCCATCTCTCCAGCCGGAGTCGGCGTCGGTCAGGCCGCCTTCTATTTCTTGTTCAACCTTTACGTCGGCCGCCAGATTGAACTGGGCCCGACCGTCATCACCGCCTATCAGGTGGGAACCTTTGTGCTAAGTCTGGGTGGCGCGTTCTTTTACCTACGCCGTAAAGATCGTGTAGAAGCAAAAGAAATCGAGCAGGAAAGCTAACTACAAAATCACATCGGAAAAGTTCTGTGCCCACTCGTACTGAAGACGTGGGTCTTGTCTCTTGAAGGCTTCCAGACTTTCTTTTTCCTTGTTGAGCTTATCGGATGACAGCAAATACAGACGCCCCACGCCAGCTGAAAATCCCGCGATGATGTCCGAAGCACTGTCCCCCACAAGGATAGAATTTTCCATTCTAACGTGAAGTTTCTCATGCACCATTTGCAGCATTCCCGCACGCGGCTTGCGAAGACTGGCATACAGATTTCCCACAGGGGCGCCTTCTTCAATAAACCCGGACCACACACATTCATCAATCCAAGCACCTTGTGCCGCTAATAAAGAAAGCATCTGCTGATGGACAGCTTGATATTCTTTCCAGGAAATCCAGCCACGCCCCAACCCAGACTGATTCGTGACCAGAGCCACCCAGTACCCTTTGCTATGAGCAGAGTTAATCAGCTCCCCAATTCCGGGCAGCAGTTGCACTTTATCCGCCGCTTTGTTGTAGGGAACATTTTTAACGACGACATCGTCTCGATCCAAAAATAAACACGGAGACTGCAGCGCCTCCGAGTACTGAGGTAAGCCCGCTGTCTGCTGCCAATTCTGCTTTAAGCTTTCAAGAACTTGCGTCCACTCTTTAAGACTGACCCCAGACCAGACGAAATCAACAAAGGGTGTTTTAACAAAAGACCCCTTGGCCAGAACCAAGCGTTGGCCCTGAAGGACTGAGTTCAACGAATCGATAAACTCGACCTGTGTGTCGAAAAATAAAACCAGGTCCGCGGCTCTGGTGCGAAAGATCGCAGACTGAAAGTCCGCCACCGAACGCTTCACAAAAGAAATCCCATAATTAAAATGAGTTCGGAGTGCCTCGAAGTACTTATCTTGATCGGCAGGAGCTTTATCGCTCAGAAAAACCAACTGGCCGCCCAGTTGAACAGTTTCCCGAATCAGAGTCTCCCACTGCATCATCTTATTCACCCTCGTGTCAGAAGCCATTTTTCGATGTGCTCATTTTACGACAAGTTGCCTCCCGTGTCCTCGGCTTTCTACTTGCCGCCTTGCATTTAAGCTTATTAGAATTTCACTTGGAGGAATGAAATGACTCTCTTACTGAAGCAGATTTTCAACTTTTTAAAGCTCCTGAATTCAGACACAGGAACCAATCAATTGGCTGTGGGACTTTCTTTGGGATTGATACTGGGATTTTCCCCTGTGCTGTCCATTCAAACTCTGATCGTCTTTTTTCTGATCTTTGTCTTCCGAGTGCAAATCGGCGCGGCCTTTATTTCCGCCTTCTTTTTTAAATTCGTCGCCTTTCTGTTCGACTATCCGGCGCATCTTCTTGGCAAAGCTGTCTTAGAAACCGAAAGTCTTCGACCGCTCTTCACATCCATGTACAACATGCCGTTTGTTCCCATGACCCGCTTTAATAACAGCATCGTGATGGGCTCGATGATCGTGTCAATCTTGCTTCTTCCTTTCGCATTTGTTGCCTTCAAAATCCTGATCAACAAATACCGCGCGACGGTGGTTGCCCGCTTCAAGAATACAAAATTCTGGAAAGCCTTTGCCGCGACAAAATTTTATAATTGGTATCTTAAATACGACGAGCTTTACGGATAGGCGGAATAAATCATGGCAAATACAACTCAAGAAACTCCGACAAAACCGCTAAAGAAAAAGGGCCTCATTCGCTGGGAAGCGATTATTCCTTTCACCATCATCTGCGCCCTGATTGGTCTCTACTTCCATTTCTTCTTTGACGCTCATTTGCGCCGCGCTCTGGAATGGGCTGGCTATAATGCCGTCGGCGCCGAAGTCAACATCGCGAAACTGGAAACAAGTTTTTTCAACGCCAGCTTGCGTATCCAGGGTATCGAAATCACTGATGCGGAACGCCCCACCCATGACTCTATAAAAATTGGCGATATTCGCTTCTCTATGCTATGGGACGCTTTGCTTCGAGCGAAAGTCGTTGTCAATGAGGCCGCCGTCGAACAAATTGAATTCGGCGTCTTAAGAAAAAAGCCCGGCAAGGTAAAACCGCCAGAGCCCGATGATGGCCAACCTAGCATGACCGACAAATTAAAAGCCCAAGCTCTTAAAGAAGCGCAAGGACAAGCTGGCGAAAATGTTCTTGGTGATGTGATCGCTATGCTGGGGGGCTCTGATGCCAATGCCCAATTGCAGAAGCTTCAAGAAAGTCTGCCCTCCAAAGCCATGCTTGAAAAATTCGATGCGGATCTGAAAGGCAAGCAGCAAGCCTGGGACGCTCGTCTTAAAACGCTTCCTCAAGAAAAAGACATTCGTGCCTTGAACGACCGTCTTAACAAAATCAAATACAAAGACTTTAAAACGCCGCAAGAACTGCAAAGTTCCGTCCAAGAACTCGACAAAGTTCTGAAAGATGGCGATGCCATGTACAAACAGATTCAGACCACGGGTGATGATTTGGGCAAAGACCTGAAGGCGGTCGAGACTCAGTACAAAGATATCGAAAAACAAGTTAAAACGGATATTAAATCTTTAGAGCAGCACTTCCGCATACCTCAACTGGATGCCAAGGCTTTGACTCGCGCCGTTTTCAACAGATATCTGGCACCGTATAAGTCAAAATTCTATCGCTATAAAGAAATGGCGGATAAATATCTGCCACCGAACTTAATGAAAAAAGATAAGAAGAGCGAAGACATCGCCATCCAACCTCATCCGCGTGAAAACGGAATCAGCTATGAGTTTGGACGGCCGAACTCATATCCTCTCTTCTGGGTGAAACGAACTGCCGTCAGCTCCCAAGCCGGCGTCACCCCCGACGCGGGCAACATCAAAGGAGAAATCCTCGACATCACGTCGAATCAACGCCTGGTCGGAAAACCCACCGTGGCGACACTGGCTGGGGACTTTCCATCCAAAGAAATCTTCGGCTTCTTACTTCGTCTTTCTTTGGATAACACAAAAGCTTTAAGTGAAATCGGCTATGCGTTCAAGGTCGATGCTTATTCTATTCTAGGCAAAGATTTAGTGAAGACTCCCGATGTCTCGATTGCTTTCAACAAAGCGACCGGTTCTATGGGCGTTGAGGGAAAAGTTGTTGGTCTGAAAAACATCGTTCTTGCGATGAACAACAAATTTACAAAAGTAGACTACGCGATTTCGGCACAAAATGAGGTCGCCGATCAGATTCTTAAAGCAGTGTTCGCAGGGATTCCCGTGGTCACCCTGACCGTCGACGGCCAGGGGGATTTTCCGGACATTCCTCTGAACATCAACTCTAATTTAGGGCCGGAACTGCAACAGGGTTTTTCGAAACAAATTCAAGCGAAAATCGATGAAGCCCGCGCTCGCATTCAAGCCGTCGTGGATCAAGAAATTGGCAAACAACGAGCCCAAGTGGAAGCGCAGCTCAACCAACTTCGCGGTCAATTCGATGGCGAAGTGAAGAAAGCCCAGGCACAGATCGACAGCCAACGCAAACAAGCAGAGTCGCGCATTGATCAGGCGAAGAAAGACGCCGAAAATCAGGGACGCAAGCAGTTGGAAAAAGAAGGCCAAAAAGCTTTGGATCAACTCAAAGAAAAATTCGGCTTTTAGAAAAGTCCGCTTTTCTGTTTAAGATATTTTTTCGAGAGTGTCGAAGCTCTCTACAGGACCTGTAAAGAGCTTCGACATAATATCTAACTTACTGTTTTTACTTCTAATTTCGCCTCACTTTTTTGGGGGTGCCCCTTTTTTTAGCACAAGTTTTCATGTTAGCCTGACGATGAGGTACATATGAAAGCTTTAATTCCTTCTTCAAAATTACTTCTTGGTTGTGCCGTTATCACACTGAGCACAGCCTGCGCGAAGATGAACTTCACACCTGTCCCTGAGCAGGGTAAAGCCTCTATTGTCCCTCCCACACCATCCAAGACCGTGACATCTACCGAGGTGGTTGCATACGGAAACAAACAAGTCGATTTTCTTTTGGTTTTGGACGACTCAAATTCAATGCTTCCTGAACTACAGAAGTTGGCAGCACGCATGTCTAGCTTCGTGAACTCTTTGGATGCCAGCAATATTGATTGGCAGATGTGCTTAACGACGACCCGAGGAACGGCCCAAAACGGTGTTCTTGTTTATGGTAAGCCTTTGAACTGGACAAACTACGCCCCTTCATCAGGGCCGGCCTATCTATTGAAAAAAGGTACGGCCAATCTCAACACTATCTTCACCTCTACTGTAAATTCGCTGACCATCGGTGGCTCGAACTCCGGGGACGAGCGCGCGATTAAAGCGGCTCATGATAATTTCTTGGACTCCACTCACAGTTGCTATCGACCAGGGGCGGCCGTGTCGGTCATCGTCATCTCCGACGAGGATGAACGCTCTGTCGGCGGTAACGCCAGTCAGGTCAAACCGAATGATGCGGACGGAGTTTTCCAACCACTGGAAGCGTCTGATCAGCCGACAACCCTGCTTAATGTAGCCCACACCACATTCGGTCAGGATCTTCGTTTCACTTTTAGCTCTATCATTGTGAAACCCGGAGACGCCGCTTGTGAGGCGGAACAAGATCAGAACGTCTCTCCCAGCCACCCCGGTTACGTTTATGCCGAAATGTCGCGCCTTACGGATGGAGGCGTCGGCAGTATTTGTGATGCCGACTATAGCGCAAACTTAAACAACTTCCGCGATAAGATCGTCAACTCTCTATCCTCATTGAATTTACAATGCGAACCCACTGAGGGAACTTTGCAGGTGCAAATCGGCGGACTTCAGGTGCCCGGAATTAAACTAGATGGAAAAATTCTGAAGTTCAGTTACCCACTGGTCGAAGGAACGCAAATCGACTTGATGTACGACTGCGCAGACTAAAGCGAAGCTGAGAATTGAAGCCCCAGTAAACGGCGGCCGTAAAGCGCTTAAAGGAGCTGACGCCGTCGTTGGCCTTTCTGTCGCACAAACTCATTCCCGCCTTTGCTAAGGACTCGGCGAAGGCTTTTTAGATCTCTCTTCTTGCAAATCGCGTCGAATCAGCCCCCAGTAACGATTCAAACCGCAAACGCTTTTCTAAGTTCGTTCGATCTTATTTTTCTAGAAGAGATTTGATGTAAGCAATCGAGTCTTTATTATACCAGTCGATCGTGCCCACAATTTTCTTAACAAGCTTTTGGTCTTTACCCAAAACCATCGACTCTGGCAGGCGCGCAACCTGGAACTGTTTCATTAAAGAACGATCTTGGTCCCACACGATTTTGATATTCTCGCCCTTCATCTCGGGGAAGGATTTCATAAAGACATCAATATCTTCGCGAAGACTGTCCCCTGAAATCGCGATCAGCTGAACCTCTCCTTTGAATTCTTTAACAAGTTTGATTAGCGAGGGCACTTCCTCAATACAGGGACCACACCAAGAAGCCCAGAAGTTAAGAATAACGACTTTGCCTTCCATCGAGCTCAGCTCAAAAGTCTGTCCGCTTAAATCTTTTGCCTCAAAGCTAGGAACGCCCTCTTTCTCCATGCGCTCCAACGCCGTATAGTTGTTTGCATTGGTGTCTGCAGTCCGCGAGGCCATCCACTGATTGAATCCCCACACTCCTAAAGCGGCAAAGATCACAACGACGATAATAGCTTTTAGATGTTGTTTCACGGGCACTCCTTATCTTAGGGAAGACAGGTAGACTTTAGGACAATCCCATAAGTAGAGCAATCAATGAGCTCCGCAAAACCGCATTCGCGGCAAGGCTTGCTTTAACGGCCGCCCCTGGGGCTGGCGCAACTCTTCAGTTTAACGATCCTCACCTAGTTTTGATTTGAACCGGATTCTGAGTCACTATTAGCCTTGAGAAGTCGCTTGAATCTCCACGACCTGAACACCATCGCCGGGAAAAATCGCAAAATGTGGGTGATCTAAAAACATCCTGGCGGCATCCTCGTGAGATTCCGCCCTCACAACGATAAAGGCCCCCTGCTGAGCCGGAATATCTCGAATACCTAGAGCGTCCACAAGCTTTACGTCTGCTAGGGCCCCACCTTCATAGATAACAGCATTCTTATATCTCGCAGCCCATTCTTCTAGAGCCGCTCGCCCCAGCGCCATGCGCTCTTTCTGCGCCTCGGGGCTTAGCCGCTTCCACGCTTCATGCGCCTGACTATTTTCTGCACAGGTGAAGATCGCCAAAAAATTCTTCATGCATACTCCGGGTTTCTGATTCTTAAAAAAGAAAAAGGCCCTGATTTCTCAGAGCCTTTTTTGAAAACTTATTTTCGAGATTCAAAATTAAGCGCGAGCTGCCGCTCTGTCTTTCTTTTGAGCCTTTTTAACAGATTTCTTTTTCGCAGCTACTTGCTTAGTAGTAGCTTTCTTAGCTGCAGTTGCTTTTTTCGCAGTTTTTGGTTCTGCTTTAGTCGCTTTCGCTTCTTCTTTAGCAGCGCCTTTAGCTTCGAAATCGTAGTCTACGAACTCAAGGAAAGCCATTTCTGCTGTGTCACCAGGACGACGACCAATTTTGATGATACGAGTGTAACCACCTGGGCGTGTCTTGAAACGTGGAGAAAGATCTTTAACGATAGTGTTAACCGCTTCTTGATTTGGGAAACGAGACAACAACAAACGAGTTGTAGCCAAGTCACCTTTTTTACCAAGAGTGATTGCTTTTTCAACGTGACGACGTACTTCTTTAGCACGGTCAACAGTTGTAGTGATACGGCCATGCTCGATAAGAGAAGTAACTAGACCTCTCAACAAAGCTTTTCTTGGGCCAGATTTACGATCGAAATGTTTTACTCTTCTTCTGTGTGAACTCATTTTGTTCTCCGTTTGAACGGGCTGACCGTATTAGGTATCAGCACGATAGAACCCCGAAGGGTCACTTTTAAGGGCTCCGTGCCCCGCAACCCCCGCAAGGGCCACTTGTCCAGAACACCATCATTGGCAATTCTTAAAAAAACGATGGGAGCTCTACCGAAGCAGAACTCCCTTTAAATCTTACTGAGGAGTCTCTCTCTTTTGAGGAGGTTGACTTGGATCCCAACCCGGAGGCGGCCAGCCCTCGATTTTCATACCGAGGCCAAGACCCATCTCGCCCAAGATCTCTTTGATCTCGTTAAGAGACTTGCGTCCGAAGTTTTTAGTTTTAAGCATCTCTGCTTCAGAACGAACAACCAATTCACCGATGTAACGGATGTTGGCGTTTTTCAAGCAGTTAGCTGAACGAACAGACAACTCTAGATCGTCTACAGAGCGGAACAAGTTCTCATTCAAAGAAGGAGAACCCATTTCGCGAGCTTCTTCAGCTGGCTCCATAGTTTCGTCGAAAGTAAGGAAGATCTGAAGTTGTTCTTTCATGATTTTAGATGAAAGAGCGACTGCTTCTTCTGGTTTCAAAGAACCATCTGTCCAAACTTCAAGTGTCAAAGCATCGTAGTCAGTTCTTTGACCAACGCGTGCGTTTGATACGTTGTAATTTACTTTTCTAATCGGGCTGTAAAGAGCGTCTACGCCGATGAATCCTACTGGAAGGTCTGTTTCTCTGTTTTCAACAGGAACATAACCACGACCGAAACTAACAACGATTTCCGCGTTGAAGTTTGCGTTCGCACCCAAAGTAGCGATGTGAAGATCTGGGTTCAAAACTTCGATCTTATCAGAAACTTGGATATCGCCAGCTGTAACTTTACCCGGACCTTTTTTAGAGATCTTCAAAGTCACAGAGTCAGAAGTGTATTGTTTGAAACGCACTTCTTTAAGGTTCAAGATAATGTCAGTAACATCTTCAAGAACATCAGGAATCGTCGTGAACTCGTGCAATACGCCTTCAAATTTAACAGCCGTAATTGCAGAACCCATCATAGAACTCAAAAGAATTCTTCTTAGGGAGTTACCAAGAGTAACCCCAAAACCTCTTTCGAGGGGACGGATAATGAATTTAGCGTAGTCATCACGAAGAGTATCACGATCAACCTCAAATCCCTTTGGTTTGATCATCTCTCTCCAGAACTTATAATAGTGCTCTTGCATGCTTCCCCCGAGAGGTAAAATTATCTTGAGTAGTATTCAACGATCATGTTTTCTTCAGTAGCAACTGTTACGTCTTCGCGAGTTGGAAGATCTTTAACAGTACCAGTGAATTTAGCATGATCAGCTTCAAGCCATGCTGGAACAGATCTACGAGCAACCGATTGAATAGCGCCCAAGATTTTGCCCATTTCGCGGCTTGATTCCGCAACCGTAATAACGTCACCCTTATTTACGATGATGCTTGGAATGTTCGCTCTCTTACCATTCAACAAGAAATGGTTGTGTTTAACAAGCTGCCTTGCTTCACGACGAGAGTTTGCATATCCCAAAGCATAGACTACGTTATCAAGTCTTGTCTCGAGGAACTTAAGAAGCGCAGTGCCCGTCAATTCTTTTGAACGGCTGGCTTCTGTAACATATTTCACAAATTGTTTTTCAGAAACACCGTAGTATCTCTTAGTTTTTTGTTTTTCACGCAATTGAAGTGCAAATTCAGAGAACTTCAAACGAGATTGACCATGTTGTCCTGGAGGATAAGGTCTTCTTTCGAAAGAACACTTATCAGTGTAACAACGGTCACCCTTCAAGAAAAGTTTCACGTTTTCGCGACGGCAAAGCTTACAAACGCTTTCGTTAATGCAGCTCACGATATACTCCTATTAAATTCTTCTACGCTTAGGCGGACGGCAACCGTTATGTGGAACAGGAGTGATATCTTTTAGAGTCAAGATTCTCATACCTGTAGCAGCTA